>JAJRWP010000076.1 GCA_021545645.1 Zetaproteobacteria bacterium
AATCATATTCTTGCCGTGCGGATGATTGACCGCCGTTTTGCCGCCAACACTCGAATCCACCTGTGCCAACAAAGTCGTCGGAACCTGCACGCAAGGAATGCCGCGCCGATAACAAGCCGCCGCAAAACCGGCCATATCGCCGACCACACCGCCGCCGAGCGCAATCACCGGCTCGCCGCGCGACAATCGGACCTGCATCAGCGCATCCATGATGTCGCCCCATGCGTGAAGTGTTTTGTGCTGTTCGCCGTCTTGCAAAATGCAGGCACCGGACTGCCAGCCGCAGGCGCTCAATGATTTTTGAACCGTATCAAGATAAAGCGGTGCAACGACGGTATTGCTGACCACTAGGCAGCGGCCAGCATCCGGAAAAAGCGCCCGCACAGCTTCGCCGAGGCGGATAAGACAACCCGGTTCGATATGAATATCGTAGGAACGCGGGCCGAGATCGACCCGATAAATACGCGAAGTCTGCTGATTCATGCCGCTATTGTGACAGAAAGCGAAAGCGCATACACGTCAATCGTGTGAACCTCTTGGTTGGCGATGTAACCATGTGAAGGCCAACTACAAATCTGAAGCAGCCTCTGCAACTACCGATGGCATCGTTTTTACAATAGTCGGAGTAATAAAAACCAACAATTCAGTTCGTTTTATTGTATTTATTCGTTTCTTGAAAAGCCAGCCAAGGATTGGAATTCGAGAGAGTCCCGGTACACCAACATCATTTTTACTCTTCTCCTGTGTGTAAATTCCTCCAAGCACAACCGTTTCACCATTGCTTACAAGTAAGGTGGATGTTAATTTTTTTGTTGTGATAATCGGATCTCCTCCAACAATCAAATCATTAACTCTTGGTGTATCTTTATTGACTTCTAGAACCAGAGTAAGCCGACCATCAGCCGTAACATCCGGTGTTATTTTAAGCGTCAATTTAGCTTCTTCCGATTTGGTTGAGGTCGTTGCTACCCCACCAGTAAACGTAGTTACCGGAAATGGTATTCTTTCAATTTGCTCTATTAATGCCTCTGTATGATTGCTTGCTAGAATTCGAGGGCTGGAAATCAACTTAATCTTCCCATCAGCTTCGGCAGCTGAAAGTTCGAGCTTAAGGTTGAATGCGTTACTTAGCGCACCAATGGCAAGTCCCAGCTGTCCCCCACCTGTCACTGCAGCCGTAGATGGCAGATCCACTAAGAACCCGCCCGGAGTTCCCGTACTATTCGTTACCTGATTGGTCACCCGGCCTCCACGTCCGGATACTTGACCACCCCACCGCACCCCTAATTCACGAGAAAACTGGTCTGTTGCTTCAATAATTCGCGCTTCAATCAGAACCTGTTTTGCCGGTTGATCAATTTTGGCAATCAGCCGCTTCATATTGTTAATCGAGTCCTGCGTATCCTTGACGATCAACGTGTTGGTTCGATCATCGACAACAAAGCTACCGCGTTTAGATAATATTCTGTTTTGTCTCTTGCTTGAGATATTACCTTTAGTGGACAGCTTACTTGCTTGCCCGCCCTTTGTTGTATTGGTCTTTTGATCATTTTTAACTGACTGATCCAACATTGCTTTCACTTCAGTTGCTTTTGCAAAACTAAGCGTAATAAATTCAGTAATCAGTGGCGCTAGCTGGGCTTCACTTTTACGCGCCGCAAGTTTACTCACCCGCTCTTTAGTTAGCACCTCAACCGGCGCAATGCGCATCACATTGCCCTGCTGCTCTTTGCCCAAACCTTGGGTGGCGAGAATAATATCCAAGGCCTGATCCCACGGCACTTGTTCGAGATGCATGTTCAGCTTGCCTTGTACACCATCGCCCATAATGAAATTCATATTGCTTTTATCGGCGATCAGACGCAGGACGTTTTTAATATCAATACCCTGCAGGTTCAAATCGATTTTTTCGCCGCTGTAAGTAAATGCTTCGCTAGCGGAAGAGCCACGCTTGGCCGCCGCAATATCCTTGGGCACAAACGTCACCGTGAGAACATTGCCCTGCTGAAAGCTGGAAATTTCCACTTTATCGCGCAAGCGCGCCACAATGCGTACCTTGTCGCCAAGTTTATACGCATCCACTTGCTTAAGCGGGCCGGAAAAATCGCTGACATCCTGCGAACGTTGCTGCCCCTTGGCTAAAGCCGCCTTGCGAATGTCGATAATGGCAGTGCCTTTTTTCGCATCCTCATGCAGGCTGACAATCGGATTGCTTACATTGGTGCGAATCACCAACTGGGCAATGCGATCGTTGGGCTTGAACAACACATCTTCGACACGCACTTGTGCTGCCTTGCGCCTGGGCGTCACACTGCCAAAACGCACCACCAACTGCCCTTTCGATGCATCGATTTGGTGTTTGTCGCTAATGCCGGGCAACAATTTCACCACCAGACGCACGCGTTTTTTATCTGCGCCGATCATCACATCGCTTATTTTCTGTGTCGCCGCCGCATAATGTTCTTTGGGTAAACGCGATGTCGCGCCCCAGAAATCCAAAATCAGATTGCGCCCTTTATTGCTCATAAATGCGCCGTGACTGGCATCCATATGCTCGCCGCGAATCACCAGTTCGGTGGTGTCGCCACGATCACGAATAGTAATATCCTTCAATACCGCTGCATTTTTGACTACCGCAGCCTTGTCCGAAGATGTCGCGGCAAATTGCAAAATAAGCCCGTCTTTATACTGTTTCACCTTATAGCGCAGCGCCTTGCTCAGGCCGATTTCAAGCCGGACACCGGACTTGGCAGATGAAACAGCAACACTTTTCACACCGGATTTCTTACTGCGAATCACTGCGATGCCTTTTTTGACTGTCGATTTAGGAAATTGCAGCACCAAACGCGGCGGCGCGTTCAAATCGAAGGATTGATAATCCAACGGCGCATCGGACTTGATACGCAACACATCGCCCTGCGCCGATTTTTGCAGCGACACGGATGTGATTTGCGCCGCCTCTGCAGCCGGCAGCAAGAGCAATAAAACCGGTAGCACGGCAACTACCCGCGCAACGGCTGACAACCGATTTAGAAATAAACGTCCGATATTCATCATTCACCTCCCGGCATGCTTAACGACCCTTGCCGGCCTTGGCTTTTTTGTTGTTCTTCTTTAATTCGCTATCGTCCAACAGGCGATAGGTCACCGCCCGCCCGGTAACCGTCAACATCTGGCCTTTATCGCGCACAAAACTAAGGTCCATCACATTCACAATACGTGGCATTTCGCCAACAGTGCGTAAAAACAGCGCCAATTGACGGAATGTGCCCTTCATGGTCAGCGATACCGGAACCTCGGCATGCAATTCTCTTTTTATTTCACGCAACGGCTTGAAAACACTGAATTCAAGCCCCGCATTCCTGCCCGCAAGGCTTACGCCGTCGAGAAGATCGGGAATTTGCGATTTCTCAGGCAGCATGGTTTGCGCGAGTTTCAACTCTTTCTTCAACACCTCGAATTGACGCTTTTTACGCGGCAAATCGCGTGCCGTGCGCAGATTGCGCTGCATGATTCTTTCTTGCATTTTAATATCTTTTTCAGCAGTCGTAATCGCTTGATCCAGCGGCATCCAAAAATAAAACACATAGCCGCCAATCAGCAAAACCACCGTTGTCGCCAATCCGGCAACACACTGCCACACGGGAATCGCCAATACTGGCCGTAGCGCGTTAAGCTGAGACAAATCGATTTTCATGATGTTTTATTCCCGGAGGCGGTGGTTTTTTTTGCTTTTTCAACTGCCGTCGGAATGGCAACCCGCTGCATGGTCAGGGAAAAGCTGCGCAACGCTACGCCGTTCACACGCTGCCGTTTAATCAGCTTCAGATTAACCCCGGAAAAGGCCTTTTCTTTTTCCAGCGCACGCATAAACGCAGAAACAGCCCGATTGCTCTTACCCAAACCGCTCAAACGGATACTTCCCGCCGATTCTTTGACCTGCGTCAGCCAAACATTGCGCGGAATCGCCGATGAAAGCCCCAGCAGGGTATTCAGACTGCGAAAACGGTCTTGTTGCAGATTGTTCATCAGGTCCAGTTTCTTCTGCACCTCGGCCTGCACCTCTTTGAATTTGCTCAATTCGCCAATTTTGGCCACCAGCGCAGCATTCTTTTCCCGAACATCATGCAAGCGCACCTGTGCATCGGACAATTGCATTGATTTGTACGAATGTGCCGCCGCCAGCAATAGCAGCGTGATACCGATGGCCGAAACAGCAACCGCCAGATAACGCAGAAGCTGATGCTGTCTGCGTTCGTCGCGGTAGGGCAGAAGATTGATGCGAATCATTGATCGAAGCTCCGCAAGGCAAGGCCGACAGGAACCATCATCATCGGTCCGACACGTTGCAAATAATCAGCATCGAATTTTTTCGCAGGCGCTTTAATTTTAGAAAATGGATTCAACAACTTGGTTTCGATACCGAGGCGCTGCTCAACCTGCTCCACAACACCCGGAACAAGCGCCCCGCCGCCGCTCAAAAATATCTTCTGTACCGGAATATCCGCGTGTTTTACAGCGTAAAAATCAAGTGTGCGAATCAACTCGTCGGCCAGCGCCGAAAAATAGTTCTCAACAGCCGTTGCATCGACACCGGAAAAATTCTCCAGCTTCATCTGCTCGGCGACTTGAAAACTCACACCATGCATTTCCTGAATTTCCTGCGTCAGTTGATTGCCGCCGAAAAACTGATCGCGCACAAACGCCATATTATCGTCGTGCATGATATTGACGTTGATAAAATTGGCTCCGATATTGGCTAGGGCATGCACACAAACATCGGCCTGCTCGGCATCCGCATCGGCGCTTGGCCCGTGTCGCTCGTCGGCCAGAATGCCGGCGGCATTCTCAATCGTAAATCCGGCGCAATCGACACATTTAACGATTAAACCCGCTTCCTGAATCACCTGCTGATAAGCCTCAATCACATCGCGTTTGCAGGCAACAAGCACCACATCCATGTCAACACCGTCTTCACTCGGACCGAGAATCTGGAAATCAAGATACACATCTTCCATATCGTAAGGAACATGCTGATCCGCTTCGAATTCGATCTGCGCCTCAAGCTCGAGTTCGCTCATCATCGGGATGGTGACGGTTTTGATAATCAGCGCATTGCCGGACACGGCAAAAGCGACATTCTTTGTGCTTGAACCGGAGATTTCGACGGCATCTTTCAGAGTTTGCACCACGGTGGTCGAATCGATGATTTCATTTTCCACAATCACATCGCGCGGCAACGGCGCAACCGCCATTGATTTCAATTGATAACCGCCGCGCGTCTTGCCCAGTTCGACAAGTTTGATGGATGCGGAGCTAATATCCACAGCCATCAATGCATCGGAATTACGGGAAAACAGATTCAATTTCACCCCTTGTTTCGGTTTCAGTCCAAGTTTCAGTTCACTTTCAATTCAGCTTTACATTGGCTTTACATTGGCTTTACATTGGCTTCACTTCGGCTTCCATGAAAACAGTGTTTAAGCTTTACTGCCGGACAGTTCAAACACCCTTGCGGGCTTCTGTTTATGTTTTACAGTCAGACAGCGATGTAACCTACCTTATATAAAGGAATATTGTCAAGTTCAAGCTTGTGCGTGAATCCTGTAATCCGGTCTTTCCTGCCAACCCGCCCGCA
>JAJRWP010000077.1 GCA_021545645.1 Zetaproteobacteria bacterium
CGGTTACTGTCTGTGTGCCGGTTGTGGTCAGGCCGTTACCGTCAGTTGCCGTATACGTAACCGTGGTCGTACCCAGCGGGAAGGTTGCCGGTGCATCGTTGGTCACTGTTGCACCAAAGATGTCCGTGGCTGTTGCCGTACCCAAAGTCACCGTGCTCAGCACTGCATTGGCTTCAACACTGACATTGGCCGGAACACTCAGTACAGGAGCCGTGGTATCAGCCACCGTTACTGTCTGCGTGCCGGTTGTGGTCAGGCCGTTACCGTCAGTCGCCGTATACGTAACCGTGGTCGTACCCAGCGGGAAGGTTGCCGGGGCATCGTTGGTCACTGTTGCACCAAAGATGTCCGTGGCTGTGGCCGTTCCCAAAGTCACTGTGCTCAACACGGCATTCGCTTCGATGCTGACGTTTGCCGGAACAGTTAGTACAGGAGCCGTGGTATCTGCCACAGTTACTGTCTGTGTGCCGGTTGTGGTCAGGCCGTTACCGTCAGTTGCCGTATACGTAACCGTGGTCGTACCCAGCGGGAAGGTTGCCGGGGCATCGTTGGTCACTGTTGCACCAAAGATGTCCGTGGCTGTGGCCGTACCCAAAGTCACCGTGCTCAGCACTGCATTGGCTTCAACACTGACATTGGCCGGAACTGTCAGAACAGGAGCCGTGGTATCTGCCACAGTCACATTCGTCGTAGCCGAAGATGCGTTTCCAGCACAATCCGTGGCCGTAACAGTTACCGGTGTTATACCCAATGCATAAGGGCCAGTTGGAGAAATTGCCAGCGAAACAGCACACACATCGCTTGTGGTCACATAACTCGCCACATTCACTGCCGCACCGCTCACGCTTGTCGCTTCCGTCGTCGGAATCGGCGCAATACTGATGCTTGGAGCAATCGTATCTTGCACCGTTATCGTGGTGGTATCCGTAGCAGTACCACCCTTGCCGTCATCCACGGTCAACGTAATGATAAAAGTTCCGTTAACCAGATTGGCGACGGGAGTAACACCACTGGCTGTACCGGTTGACCACGCCCATGCATAGGTCAGCGGATCGCCATCCGGATCGGAAGAAGCCGAACCATTTAAGGGCACAACCGTTGTGATACCAGCGGATTCCACCGTCTGTGCAGCACCAGCATTGGCTACAGGTGGCTGATTGGAAGGCACACCCGGCGGAGTGGAGAAACCACCCGGAATCGACAAACGAACCAAACCCCAGTTTGCATCTGGCGTGCCGTCATCCCAGGTAATGTTCCGCTGAATCACATAGAACGAACCATCCGGACCGACTGTGGATAAATCACCATAGCCGCCCGCATGATAGGCCACAATCGTCTCGGTAGCCGTACCGGTAAAATTCGGACCTGAGAAATCAAAGCGCGAGATTGAACCATCGGTATTCGCCGAATATAGCGTTCCACCAGCGAAGGCCATGCCGTCCGGCTTGGTGACACCGGGCGCACCTGTATATCAGTTCACATCTATCCGGTTAATCTCAACACCATTCGAATCAATAATAACTATCTGGGCATTGCTATACGAAGCAATGGCAATAAGCCCACCTGATGAGGTCGTCAAATCATCAATCTGGCCCGTGGTGGTTTCAGTAAACAGTATACTGTCACTGCCGTCCGCCGGGTTATAAATCCAGATAGACTTCCGGTCATCTCCCTCACGGACAATGCGCCCGTCCGGCAAAGTGCCAATGCCAAAATGATAACCGTGTCCTATAGTGCGTGAGGCATAACTATAACAGCCCCACCAGCCATATCCCGTACAATAAGTCTGCAAGAAGGTCTGGCCTACCAAGCTTGCAGTCCATGTCGTTGGATCAATCTTATACAGTCCATCCACGGAATTCGCATACAGGAAGCCATCGGTGCCATTGGTCATACCATGACCGGCAGGAAGTCCTGCGATATTGTGTGTGACATTTCTCGGAAACACTGAAGTTCCATGGACCACAGCACTCTGGGTGGGTCCGAATTCGACAATCTGGGAACCGCCACGACGCAACAAATTGCCGTTCGCCAGCCATGCCGTACCCAGATTACCTAAAGGCCCGTCCACAATATCCTGCTGTAATCCGGGATCAATCAATTCAAATGTGCGGCTTGGAGAATCCGCAGACTGCACCGCAGGAAGCAGACACTGGCTTGTGCCGCCAGCCAGATGATCGACTTCGCAATCGACCAACGCGCGATTATAAATTCTCACCTCGTCAATACCGCCGGTATAATAAAACTGTGGCAGACCAATCGGAGCACCGCCGCCGATGCGCACCGGCTGGGTTGTTGCGGGGATTGTACCTGTTACAGCCATAGAGCCGTCAAGAACACCATCAACGAACAATTTCAGCGTAGTACCATCATAAGTCATGGCGACATGATGCTGAGAACCAAGCGTAATCGTCGTCGCGCCATCAAACACCCAGAATCCGGTTGTTGTTCCAATATGAGCACGGAATCTTCCGTTGATCACATTGATCATGTACTGACGATCAAAGGTTTCGCCATCCTTGCTGATAATGTCGCCGGTTAGCGCATTTACCTGTACAAAAGCACTAAGGGTGATCATAGCCGGATTGAGCGATGCTGAATCAGGAACCAGGACCTTGCCGTTTATCCCATCAAAGTTCAGACCAGTATTAACATGACCGGGGCCGAAGGCTACGCCACCATTGATAAACCCCGTATTGCCGTTGCCGGACACATCGTTGGCGATAGCGCCGAGGCCTTCATCGAAGGTCCAGTAACCGACCAAGCCATCGTTCAGACCGGCCTGCGCCGTGCCGGACATGGCAAACGGCAGCATCAATAGCGCCGTGAAAAATGCAAAAAGATTTTGTTTGATTCTCATATCTATTCCCCCTCATTGATAATAGTAAATTGAAAATTAGGCCACAGGCATGAATGCCTGCACCGACGAAAAGTGAAATCCCGGATTTGTATTGATTGTTGATTTGTACGGATTAGTTAATGTACAGGCAGAACAGCTCGCCGACAGCGAACCAATATGTATTAGACCTTCCCGCCATGTATCTTGCAACACGCCTCCTGAAACCCCGAAAAAAAACATGAATGACGGCATCTCGAACCATGCGCATTACGAAACAACTACCACCCACTCGTTTTTCATGTTCCCTCAAACGACGATGTTCCCTCAAAGTCAGCGACACAAAAAACGTACGGTGCAGAAGCTAGGGCAGCAAGGAAGCCTTTGTAAATATGTACTTATTATCCATGTTCTATTGCTAAATAAGCACATAAAAACAAGAGGTTACGGATACAAGAATGGCGGCGGCAATACAGATAAAACGATTCCAGCATGCGATATACTCAACTTACCCAGTCGCCAGCACCCTCACGGACCAATTCCGGCGCATCGGCGCACAAATCGACCACCGTCGTCATTTCCATACCGCCCCACCCGGCATCGAGCACCAGCATATTCAGACCCGTCAAGCGTGGAATAAATGCATCCGGATCAATCGCCGCATCGTTTTCATCGGGAAAAATTAGCGTTGTCGCCAGCAGCGGTTCGTTCAATTCTTCGATTAGCGCCCGGCAAACGGCATGCTGCGATATGCGAATACCGACATCTTTACGCTTGCCGAACATGCGTTTGGGCAGCTTCGATTTGGCAGGTAAAATGAAGGTGTACGGACCGGGCAAGCAGCGTTTCAGGATACGGTGCGCCTCGTTATCCATGCGCACATAGTTTGAGGCCTGCGATAAATCGCCGCACATCAGCGACCACCAATGATGCGCGTCCAGACAACGCAGGCGGCTAATTTCGCCGATTGCATCGTGCGCATCGACAAGCGCCATCAACGCATAGGTGGTTTCCGTCGGCACAACCACGGCGACACCTTTGCGCATATATTCGGCGGCATGACGAATCAACCGCGCCTGCGGCCGATCCGGATGCAATCGCAAGCGTTCAAACATATTCCGGGCCTACAGCCCCGGCAAAAGCTGATTAAGCAGTTGATTTAACGGTTTTTGCGGCGGCGGTGTTTGTTGCGCAGGTTGAATACGCGCCGGTTGCGGATTAGATGCTGGCGGTGCTTGCTGATTCTGCAAACCCGGCGCTCCACCTTTCATCAGGCTTTTGAAGATACTCTTGCGGTTTTTGATGATATTCTGAATCGTCTCTTTGTTGCCAAGCAGTGTTTTCAGGTCCACTTCCAGCTTCATCTGCGGCGCACCCAACGGCCCAAGCAAGCGCAGCGGCACTTCTAGGCCCTTGCGCACCGCCTGTGTATCGCCCTGCCCGACCAATGTACCGACCAGACGCGGCTTGAGATGATAATCCATATTGCGCGCGACCAGATTCACCACCCCGTAGCCGGTCAAGCGGAACAACGGCGAAGCCATAAACAAATCGTCGTTTTTCGCCACCCCGTTGGCGATTTTAAAGCTGCCCGAAAGTTGCGAAAAATCCGTTTTTTTGTTCTCGCTACCGGCTTGGCCCAATAATTGAATATTTCTCAACGTCCCGGCAATATCGAAACCCTTGATGCTGCCATCGCGCAACAACACATTGCCCATACCGTTCAAACGCGTCACCGCCGCATCGGGCAGCAAACCGACACCGCTCAAATGCGTATCCATTTGCAATTTTCCGCTCAGCATATCGGCATCGGCCAGCGCCTTGAGTACCGGCTGCAACTGCACTTCGCGCACCTTCACCGATTCACTCCAGCGCACCGGATAAACACCGACATTGATACTGGCCTTTTCTTCGACACGACCGCCAGCAAGCTCGAAACGCAGCGGATTCATGCGAATAAGCCCATTTTTTCCACTCACATCGGCGCGCAAACGCGACATATCAAGGCCGCGCAAAAACATGCGGTCCACCTGCACCAC
>JAJRWP010000078.1 GCA_021545645.1 Zetaproteobacteria bacterium
AAGGCCGAAGAAATGCGTAAGGCTGAAGAAATGCGCAAGGCTGAAGAAATGCGCAAGGCTGAAGAAATGCGCAAGGCTGAAGAAATCGCAGTCGCACGATCAGGTGCGCTGGGCAGGGTTCCATTTGGCAACAGTAAATCTTTGACGGCAGCGGGCAAACGGGCGTTGGATCAGGCCGTTGCCTACCTGAGTACACATCCGCAGGCGCATCTTGATGTGATTGGCTTTAGCGATAGCAGTGGGACGAATTTGCAGCGCTATAATGCCTCGGTGGATCGTGCGCGGGCTGCGTATCGTTATTTGGTGAAACACGGTGTGACGCGGAATCAGTTGACGGTGAAGGGATACGACGGTGCTTCGCCGATTGCCGATAATAAGACGGCTGCCGGTCGCGCCATGAATCGCCGTGTTGAGCTTTATCTTTCGACATCCGCATCTGCCAAACAAGCAGAAGCAGCACGTAAAGCAGAAGCAGCACGTAAAGCAGAAGCAGCACGTAAAGCAGAAGCAGCACGTAAAGCAGAAGCAGCACACAAAGCAGAAGCAGCACGCAAAGCAGAAGCAGCACGCAAAGCAGAAGCAGCACGCAAAGCAGAAGCAGCACGCAAAGCAGAAGCAGCACGTAAAGCAGAAGCAGCACGTAAAGCAGAAGCAGCACGTAAAGCAGAAGCAGCACGTAAAGCAGAAGCAGCACGTAAAGCAGAAGCAGCACGTAAAGCAGAAGCACCTACAGTTTCGGCGGTGAAACCGGTCAAGGCAACGGTACGTACGTTACGTTCAAGCTCGGCAACAGTTACGGCGGCACAAGATGCACGGCAAACGATTTCCTTTGCGCAGGGTGGTGCTCAATTGAACCGTCAAGCCATGCAGCACCTTGATGCGGTGGTGCAATATCTCAAGCAGAATCCGGATGTTCGTCTGGAAGTGATTGGCTTTAGCGACAATCAAGGTTCGCGGGTGGTCAATCACAAAACATCGGCCAGACGGGCGCGTGCGGTTTACAGCTATCTGGTTAAACAGGGTATCGGGCGTGAACGTTTGATTGTCAAAGGTTACGGCGAAGCCTCACCTGTTGGCGACAATAAAACGGCGGCAGGCAGAGCAAGCAATCGCAGGGTGGAGCTGTACCCGTCGCGCTAGGATTCGTCGGGCATAAATCAATCGGCATGACATTAAGTATCTGGCCTCAATTTTGCTGTAGCTTTGGCGTATAATATGCGAGGATGATGCCATGATAATCAATCGAATTTTCCCGGTCGCTTTTCTTCTCTTGATAGTGTCGCTGCCGCTTCAGGCAGCCGAGAATACAGTCAGCGAGCCGCAGCAAAGCCTCTTTTCTTTAGAAAATGACAATGCGATCAATGGTCGTGTGCGTGCTATGCAATATGCCGAATTGTCTTCGGTGATGGATGCGCGCATTAAGCGCATCACAGTGCAGGAGGGCAGTGGTTTCCGTAAAGGCGACCTGCTTGTTGAATTCGATTGCGCTTTGGAAAATGCAGAACTGTCGCGCGCCAGTGCAACCTATGAAACAGCTACGGAACGTGCTCAGATTAGTCAGGAGCTCGTCGAATTGGATTCGATCAGCAAGTTGGAGCTGGTGAGTGCCAAAAGCGATGCGGTGAAGGCGCGTGCCGAGCAACGAATATGGCAGGAAAAGGTTCGTCGTTGCCGTATTTATGCGCCGTATGACGGGCATGTGGCAGCCTTGCATGTGCAACCCTACGAATACGCCAGAGCTGGCGATAAATTGATGAAAATCCTTGATGACACACAATTTGAAGTGGAGGCGCTGATTCCCTCGAACTGGCTGACCAGTATGACCATGGGGATGCCGTTTTCGCTGGTCATTGATGAAACGGGCATGACCTATCAGGCGGCGGTAAAAAATATTGGTGCGGAAATCGATTCGGTGAGCCAGACGGTGAAACTGGTCGGCATTATTCAAGGTGATACGCGTGGTCTGATTACCGGCATGAGCGGTCGTTTGATTATGCCGTTTAGTGAAGGCGGGCGATAAGCGTGGCCGATCAATCCCCGCATCAGGGCATTGCCGCCCTGCTTTCACTTGAACAGCAGGCGTGGGAAACATCGAATGCCGAAGCGCTTGGCTTCTGCATGGTCAACGAAACCCATAATCTGATTGAATATCGGCAGGCAGTGTTGTTTGAGGCGCGCGGACGCGAGCGAATCGGCGCGGTTTCCGGTTTACCGGTGTTGCAACGCGATGCGCCTTTTATGCAGTGGATGCTGCGTTTGACATCATTTTGCATGCCGGGCGCAGCAAAGAGGTGCGTGAAATCACCATTGCCGATGTGCCGCAAGAATTCGCCGAAGGCTGGCAGGAGTGGTTGCCCCGGCATGTGATTTGGATGCCGCTTAATGCCGGACGTAAACGGCTTGGCGGCATGTTGCTGGTGCGCGACCGGGCATGGACGCAAGCGGAAACCACGCTGCTCAATCACTTGCGGCATGTTTATGCACATGCGTGGTTTGCGCATCTGGTCAAGGAATCCGAATGGAGTTGGCAGCGCATTAAGGCGCGTTGGATTTCCAATCGTTGGCGTTTTTGGGGCTTGGTGGCGTTGTCCTTGCTCGTGTTGTTTGCGCCGATTCGCCAATCTGTTCTGGCTCCTGCCGAAGTGCGACCGCTGGATGCACAGGTGGTGCGTTCGCCGCTGGCCGGAATTGTTGATAAGGTGAATATTGAGCCCAATCAACCGGTGAAAAAAGGCGATGTGCTGCTTGTTCTCGACGACGATGAAATTCGCACGCAATTGCAGGTGGCCAGCAAGGAAATGTCCATGATGGAGGCCAAATACCAGCAGTTGGTGCAGCGTTCGTTCCGCGATGCACGCAGTAAATCCAGTCTTGTCACCCTGCGCGCCAAGGCATTGCAAAAACGCGAAGACGTGGATTTTCTTAAAAAACAGATGGAGAAATTGGAGATCAGAGCGCCGCGCGACGGTTTGGCGTTGTTTACCGACAGCGATGATTTGATTGGCAGGCCGGTGCGTATTGGCGAGCGCTTGGTGGTGATTGCCGATCCGACCAAGGCCGAAGTGCGTATGATGCTGCCGGTCGGTAATAGTCTGCTTTTCCCCGATCATGCGGAAGTGGCCCTATTCCTGAATATGGAGCCGACCCATTCGATTCCGGCGGTATTGAGTTATGCTGCCTATCAGGCGCAGCAAGATTCGGGCGGCGTGCTGGCTTATGAAATGCGGGCGCAGTTTTTGCCTAGTCAGAAGCCGCCGCGTATCGGCTTGCGCGGTGTGGCCAAAGTGTATGGCGAACGTGTGCCGATGATTTATTATCTGTTGCGTCGGCCTTTGGCTGTGGCTAGGCAAACCTTGGGTTGGTAGGTCGCTTTTGCTGCCGCCGCTGAGGGAAGAACTGGCATTGTGCGATGGCCCTCGGGCCCGCAACGGCATGCCGACTTACTCGCTGTACGATCCGCTACGCAATCGTTATTTTCGTTTCGGTTGGCCGCAGTTCGAGATGTTGCGGCGCTGGCGTTTGGGCGATCCGGGAAAGATTGCCGAAGAGGTGAACCGCAGCACGACGCTCAATGTGGACCCGGAAAGTGTACTTGAGGTTGCCATGTTTTTGCAGGGCAACAATCTGGTGCAGGTGAACGGCCAGGCAGGCCTTGATATGCTGACCAATCAGGCGCAGGCGGCGCGGCGGCACTGGGCGACGTGGTTGCTGCATAATTATCTTTTTCTGCGCATTCCGCTGTTTCATCCCGATGCCTTTCTCAAGCGCACACTGCCTTTTGTACGCTTCTTTTTTTCCTACACCTACCTTTGGTGCATGCTGGGCGCTGCTGTTGTCGGCATTTATCTGATTTCGCGGCAGTGGGAGGGTTTTTTGCATACTTTCAGCTATTTTTTCTCGCTGCAAGGGATTCTTTTTTATGGCTTAGCGCTTATTTTTACCAAAATCATTCATGAATTCGGGCATGCCTATACGGCCTGTTATTTCGGTGTGCGTGTGCCGACGATGGGTATGGGTTTGTTGGTAATGATGCCGGTGATGTATACCGACACCAGTGATGCGTGGAAATTGACGGACAATCATAAGCGCATGTGGATTAATGCGGCGGGATTTCTGGCCGAGTTGTCGTTGGCGGTACTGGCCACCTTGATGTGGTCGTTTCTGCCCGAAGGTCCTTTAAAAAGTATCGCTTTTTTGTTGGCCACCACCACATGGGTGATGACCATGATGATTAATATGAATCCGTTTATGCGTTGGGACGGCTATTATTTGTTTTCCGACTGGATGGAAGTGGATAATCTACAGCAGCGTGCGTTTGCACTGGCCCGCTGGCGCATGCGCGAGATATTGTTTGCACCCGGCGAACCGGTTCCCGAGGATATGGATAGCCGGTTGAGAAGGCAGCTCATGATCTATGCTTGGATCACATGGGTTTACCGGTTTATTCTGTTTTTGGGTATTTCCGTGCTGGTTTATTTCTTTTTCTTTAAGCTGCTCGGTATTTTCTTGATGGTGGTTGAAATTGGCTGGTTTATTGTTTTACCGATTTATATGGAGATGAAAGAATGGTGGAAGCGGCGGGACAAAGTGAATAATAAGGCCGGTTATCGTTCATTGGCTATTCTGGGACTGATTCTGATGTTTCTTCTGGTGCCGTGGCAAACACGTGTTGAGCTGTCCGGTGTCTTGGATTCGGATCATCGGGTGGCGCTGTATGTGCCGGAAGATGCGCGCATGGTGCGTTTTTCGGCCAGTAACGGCCAGCATGTGCAAAAGGGAGATGTGTTGGTCGAGTTGGAATCGGAGGTGTTAAACCACCGTTTAGGGATGCTTGAGCGACAAATGACCTTGCTGCAGTGGCAGACTTCCGCGCAAGGGGTTTCCGGCGATGTGGCTGCCGAAGGGCGTATTCTGCGCCAGCAGATTGTCGGCGAGGTTGCTGAATTGGTTTCCTTGAAAGAGCGCATTGCACGATTGAAGGTGGTGGCCCCGTTTTCCGGCGATGTTGTGATGGTGAATTTGGATGCCAGTCATGGAGATTTTGTGCAACGCGGGGAAAAGCTGCTGACACTGGTCGATAGCACGCGGCCAACGGTTCGCGCCTATGTGTTCGAGAGCGATTTGATGCGATTTGGCGTTGGTGCCAAGGCGCGTTTTTACCCGGATGATTATGCACTGGAGCCGATGAATATGCGTGTTGCGGGTATTGATCGCGCCAGTGCCAAGGTTCTTCTCGATCCGCCGCTGGCTTCGATTTACGGCGGCCCTGTACCGGTAATACAAGGAAGAAACGGCGAATTGATCCCGCAGCAGGCCGTGTACCGAGTACTTTTGCGACCGTTAAAGGATCGCCCGATTCACAAGAGTATGCGCGGCAAGGTGTACATCGAAGGTTCGCGCAAGAGTCTGTTGGCGCGCTTCTTTAATCAGGTCATAGCTGTTGTCGTGCGCGAAAGCGGTTTCTGATTTTCATCAAGCGTAGTGCGTTTCCGATTGTCGGGGGAGAGTTATGAAGTTCCATTACAAGCTCGTTTTGCTGTTGTTGATACTATTTTCCGCAGCTCCGCCGGTGCATGCAGCGAGCAGTGGTGGCGTTGATGAATTTTTCGGGGTCGTGAACAGCGCACTGGCGTCGGTGTTGTTTTTCGATGTGATGCCGGGCGAGGGAAATATGCCGTTTATCGTCGGCTGGCTGGTGGTCGGCGCGGTTTATCTGACGCTTCGCTTCGGTTTTATCAATCTGCGCATGATGGGGCATGCGTTTCAGGTGATTCGCGGGCGTTATCAGTCGTCCGAGGACAAAGGCGAGGTCAGTCCGTTTCAGGCGCTCTCGACAGCACTTTCGGCGACGGTTGGCCTAGGCAATATCGCCGGTGTGGCCATTGCCGTATCGATTGGTGGTCCGGGGGCGACTTTCTGGATGATCGTTGCCGGGTTTTTCGGCATGACTGCCAAATTTACCGAGGTGACGCTGGCGCAAACCTACCGCGAATTTCGTCCCGACGGTCGGGTGATGGGCGGAGCCATGGAATACCTTTCCAAGGGTTTTGCCGAGAAAGGTATGCCCGGCATCGGTAAATCGCTGGCCGTGTTGTTCGCCGTGTTGTGCGTGGGCGCATCGTTTGGCGGTGGCAATGCCTTTCAGGTCTCGCAGGCGCTCGGTGCGGTACAGGGCGAAATCGGCTTTTTCAAGGAATACCCGTGGGTGTTTGGTGTGTTCATGGCCGGTGCGGTCGGTTTGGTGATTATCGGTGGCATCAAACGCATTGCGCATGCGGCGGAAGCGATTGTGCCGACCATGGTGTTTATTTATCTGTCAGCCTACCTGTGGATTATTTTGTCGCATGCTGCGGCGATTCCATCTGCCCTGAGTATGATTGTGACCGAGGCATTTGCGCCGACAGCGGTGGCCGGCGGTATGATTGGGGTGCTGGTGCAGGGATTCAAGCGTGCCGCTTTTTCCAGCGAGGCGGGTATTGGTTCGGCGGCCATTGCGCATTCGGCGGCAGCCGTGAAATACCCTGTCCGCCAGGGTTTTGTGGCGCTGTACGAGCCATTTATCGATACGGTGATTATCTGCACCATGACAGCACTGGTGATTATTCTGACCGGCGTCTGGCATGCGCCGGAATATCATGCGCTGGTTGAAGCGAGCAAAGGGGCGGCGTTGACCGCTGTGGCTTTCGGTTCGGTGATTTCGTGGTTTCCGGTGATTCTGTCGGTATCGGTGGTGCTGTTTGCCTATTCGACGATGATTTCATGGTCGTATTACGGTGAACGTTGCTGGACCTATGTGTTCGGCGAACGTTTTTCGATGGTCTACCGGATTATTTTCCTGATGTTTGTGGTGCTGGCCTCATTGGTGAGTGCAGGCAATATTCTCGATTTTTCCGATTTGTTGCTGCTGTCTATGGCATTCCCCAATTTTCTGGCGCTTTATTTGTTGCAAGGCAAGGTGGCGGCGGCGTTGCGCGAGTATTTGGCGAAATTAAAGAGCGGCGAGATGGAAGGCGAGCTGAATTAAGTCCCCGTTCGTTGCTTCGACGACTGTTTGGCCGCTGTCTGCGGCCCGTGTATGCTTGGCGTTCTGATTTTTTCTGGCAAGGAGCGATATTGTGGCCCTGATGATTACCGATGAATGCATCAATTGTGCGGTGTGCGAGCCGGAGTGCCCGAACGGGGCCATCTACGAGGGCGAAGAAATCTACGAAATCGATCCCGATTTATGCACCGAATGCGTCGGCCATTTCGACGATTCGCAGTGTCAGCTTGTGTGTCCGGTGGATTGCATTCCGCTGGATCCCGATTGTCCGGAAGACAAAGATGAATTGATGGTAAAATACCAAAAATTAACATCGGAAAAGGGCTGATTCATTGCCGTCTAAAAGCCCGAAAAATGGTGCGCTTTTTGTTATTTCCGGCCCTTCCGGCACGGGTAAAACCAGTTTATGCACAGCACTTTTAGAGCATTGCCCGAATCTGCGCCTGAGTATTTCGGCGACCACGCGCGAACCGCGTCCGGGCGAGACGAATGCGGTGGATTATCATTTTCTCAGTCCCGAAGATTTTGATCGTGGCGTGGCAGCGGGGGCGTTTCTTGAGCATGCGCAGGTGCACAGCCATCAATACGGCACGCGCAAAGCCGATGTCGAGGCACTGCGCGCGCAAAATTTCGATGTGTTGCTTGAAATCGATTGGCAGGGCGCGGCACAGGTGGCGGCGTGTTGCCCGG
>JAJRWP010000079.1 GCA_021545645.1 Zetaproteobacteria bacterium
CGTTTCTTGAGCATGCGCAGGTGCACAGCCATCAATACGGCACGCGCAAAGCCGATGTCGAGGCACTGCGCGCGCAAAATTTCGATGTGTTGCTTGAAATCGATTGGCAGGGCGCGGCACAGGTGGCGGCGTGTTGCCCGGATGCCTGCCGGATTTTTATTCTGCCGCCGTCGGTGGCTGAATTACGGCGCAGACTAAACGCGCGCGGGCAAGACGACGCCAGCGTGGTTGCGCAGCGTGTGGCGGCGGCAGAATCGGAAATGGCACATGCAGGCGAGGCGGATTACCGAATCGTCAACGATAACTTCGAGCTGGCGCTGGCCAAGCTTATGGATATTATTCGCGCGCATTCGGATTCGAGTACAGATGCGCATTTGGCGGATTGACTTGTTTGCGTGAATCGCTGATTGCTATTTTCCCCGGCCAAATCTAGGTTGGGAGTTCAATTTTGGAGGTAACACAACATGGCGCGTGTAACGATTGAAGATTGTATCCGCTATTATCCCAACCGTTTCGAGATGGTGCTGCTGGCTGGTCGCCGCGCCCGTCAGTTGTTGAACGGCATGGCTCCCATTGTCGATGAAGAGCCGCACAAACCGGTTGTGCAGGCGCTCAAAGAACTGGGCGACGGGCATGTGAGTTGGGAAGGAGTCTTCGAACTTGATGAACAAGAGCGTAAGCGTTTGCTGGCGGCTTCTCGAGAAGAGGTTGAAGAGCAAGTCTGATATTGACGCACAGCGGGCGGTTTATTTGCTTCGACTGTCGTTTATGCACGTTTAACGCTTGTGGCTGATGTGTCGCTTGTTTTGTTGTTGCGATTGAGCAGGCGCTGAAATGAGCCGTATTTTTGAAGTGACCGACAAGGTGCGTGCGCACGATCCGCATGCCGATATTGATTTAATCAACCGCGCTTATGTGTTTGCCGCCAATGCACATGCCAACCAGAAGCGCAGTTCCGGCGAACCCTATCTGACGCATCCGCTGGCGGTGGCCAATATTCTTGCCAGCCTGCATCTTGACGATAAAAGCATTGTCACCGGCCTGCTGCACGATACGGTCGAGGATACAGCCGTTACCCTGAAAGATATTGAAAGCCGTTTCGGAACCGAAGTGGCGAATCTGGTTGATGGCGTCACCAAAATCGGCCAGATACGTTTTACCTCCAGCGAACACAAGCAGGCGGAGAATTTCCGCAAGATGATTCTGGCTACAGCCAAGGATTTGCGGGTTTTGCTCGTTAAACTGGCCGATCGTTTGCACAACATGCGTACTTTGGGTTTTTTACCGGATCACAAACGCAGTTATATTTCGCAAGAAACCATGGAACTGTATGCACCGCTGGCGCATCGTCTGGGTATTCACTGGCTGACGCAGGAACTCGAAGACCTCGCATTTTCGCATCTCGAACCGGAGGCTTATCGCGACCTTTCCGGTAAAATGGCCGATCATATTGATAGTTTGAACCGTACACGCGAGCGCCTCGAAGCCATTATGCAGGAGGCGGTGAATCGCCAAGGCTGTCAGGCGCAGGTGCAGGGGCGCATGAAGCATATGTACAGCTTGTTTCAGAAAATGCAGCGCAAGCATCTGGATTTCGACGATATTTACGATTTGGTTGCCTTTCGTATTATTGTCGAGGATACACCCGCCTGTTATCAGACACTGGGCGTGATTCACAGCTTGTACCGTCCGGTTCCGGGGCGTTTTAAGGATTATATCGCGCTACCCAAACCCAATGGCTATCAATCATTGCATACCTCAATTATCGGCCCGGATAATTTTCGTTTAGAGGTGCAGATTCGCACCGAAGCCATGCATCGCTATGCCGAAGATGGCGTGGCCGCACACTGGTTATATAAAAACGACGATCTGGATGCCAGCGATCAGCGCAATTTTCAGTGGCTTAAACAACTGACCGAACTCTTGCGCGATAGCGATCAACCGATCGAGTTTCTGGAGAATGTTCGCCTCGATTTATTTGTCAAAGAGGTTTATGTGTTTAGTCGCGACGGCGATTTGTTTGCTTTGCCGCGCGGCGCACTGCCCTTGGATTTTGCTTACGCGGTGCATACCGACATCGGACATCACTGCACCGGCGTGCGCATCAACGGCCAATCGGCAGATTTTCAGACCCGTTTGCGTAATGGCGATCAAATCGAGGTGTTGACCAATCCTGAGCAGACTCCGGGCAGACAATGGCTGCAACATATCCGCACGCCGCGCGCGCGGCAGGCGATTCGGCAGTGGTTCCGGCGCGAGGAACGCGATGCCAGCCTGCGCATTGGCGGCGAAATTGTGCAAGAGGTGTTTGGGCGCAGGAAAGAACCGGGCAAGGCGGTTTTAGCTGCTTTGCAGTGCGCCGATATGGATGATTTGATGGTCAAATTAGGGCGCGGTGAAATACCGCTTGAGCGTTTGCTTGCCGAGGCCAAACGCTCTTCGCCTCGGCGTTTGAATTTGCAGGGAACCGAGCAGGGATTAATATCTGCTGCCACCTGTTGTCTGCCGTTGCCGGGCGATGCCGTATTGGGTCATTTCGAATATGGGCAAGGCATTACTGTGCATCATCAGGAATGCGCTGCTGCTGCCGAGGAGCAGGCGGCAACATGGATGAGCATTGATTGGAAACCGGAAAAGGGCAAGCTTTACGGGACGTCGTTGGAAATAAAAACCAAGAACCGGCAGGGCATGCTGGCGGCGGTTTCCGGGGCAATGGCAGAATTGGGTGCTAGCATCGACGATTTGCGTATTCACCAACTGGCTGGTGATATGACAACCCTCGTTGTGCTTATCGAAGTGCGGGACCGTGTACACCTAGCCAAACTGATGCGTGGTCTACGGAAGGTGGACGGGGTGATTAAAGTCAGTCGCAATATGCAATTACGCCAGCACGAGGGCGCAGCGCAACGGATTAAGCGCAGGTTGAGCGCCATGCTGAACAGAAAAAGCACGGAGCAAGGTGAACATAGCGATAAGGAGAAACATGATGCTTGAAACCATGCATAGCGATGCCGCACCGGCGGCGGTCGGTCCTTATGCGCAGGCCATACGTACGCAGGGTATGCTATTTACTTCAGGGCAAATCGGTCTTGATCCGCAAAGCGGAAAATTGGTTGACGATACGCTGGCCGGGCAGGCAAATCAGGTGATGCATAATCTGCAAGCGGTGTTGGCGGCGGCGGATTGCAGTGTGTCGGACATCGTTAAGGTAAATATCTATTTGCTTGATATGGCCGATTTTCCAGCCTTGAATGTATTGTATGCCGATTGGCTGGGTGAACACCGCCCGGCGCGGGCGACGGTCGCAGTTGCCGCGTTGCCGCTTGGTGCGCGCGTTGAAATGGATGTGATTGCGCGCTGCGGCTAGCTTTTTATGACATATAAATTGATTCAAACAAAAAAAGGATGCCAATGGCATCCTTTTTAAGAAGCGTTCAAAAGGATTTAAGCGGCTTTTTGCACCTTGCCGGAACGCAGGCAACGCGAGCACACACGCACCTGACTGACGCTACCGTTCAATACAGCACGCATTCTGTGTAAATTGGGCAGAAAACGACGACGGGTCGTGTTGTGCGCATGACTGACGTTATTACCACTCATCGGTCCCTTGCCGCAAATATCGCAACGTTTGGCCATAATTTCTCTCCTGCAAATCGTTAAAGGAGCCGCACTTTAGGGCAAGAGCGCTGTTCAGACAAGGCCTTTATTGAAATATTTTTCTGGCGTGATTATTGGCCGCTATCGTTAGCGCATCTTGTCGGCATGCTGTGCCTGCGCCAAGCTTACGCCATGTACGGAATCATGGAACAGGATATCGGCGTGCTGCCCGGCGTGGGCCCGGCGATTGCCGGGCGCTTGCACAAGCTCGGTGTGGCGTGTGTCGGCGATGTGTTGTTTCACTTGCCCAAGGATTATGTGGATGATCGTATCAGTATCCCGCTGCGTGATTTGCAGGAAGGTGTGGAAGCGCGCACCAGCGGGCAGGTGCTGAACGTGGATGCGAGCGGTTATGGGCGGCGAAAGCAGGCGGTGATTACGGTTGGCGACGAGGACGGTGCGATCTTGCAACTGCGTTTTTTCCATTCGCCGTTTCTGCTGCGCGATGCGCGTCTTGCCTTGGGCCGCAAGCTCAGTATTCGCGGCAAACTCGAATGGTGGCACGGGCAGGCGCAGATGCTGCATCCTGAATGGTTGCCGGAAGAGGCATTTACTGCCGGTTGGCGGCCTGTTTACGCTTCGCTGGCTGGTCTTGGCAGTGCGCGCATCGGTAAATTGATTGCAGCGGCATTGAATCTTCTTGGCAGCAGTGCAAAAAGTCCGTTCGACGATATTCTTGCGCCGCGCCCAAGCTTGGCGCAAGCCTTAAAGCGATTGCATCAAGCGGATGATGACGGTCCTTGCGGTGAATTAATGCGTCAATCCTTTGAGCGTTTGCAACTTGAAGAACTGCTTACTTATTTGCATTTGATGCGGCGTATGCGCAAGCAGGCACAAATTGACGCTGAAATATGGCGTGATGCCTCTTTATCCGATGCTTTTCTGGCAGCACTTCCTTATCCGTTGACCGATGCGCAAGTCATAGTTTGGAATGAAATCCGCGAGGATATGGCGCGTGGCCAACGCATGCACCGTCTGTTGCAAGGCGATGTCGGTTCGGGAAAAACATGGGTTGCAGCACTGGCCATGTTGATGGCGGTACAACACGGCGCGCAGGCGGCATTGATGGCCCCGACCAGTGTATTGGCGGCGCAACATGCGCAAACGATCAACGCTATGTTTGCGCCGTTAGGTAAATCTGTGGCGTTGCTGACGGGTAATATGAAAGTCGGCGAACGGCGGGCATTGCTGGCCGGACTTGCCGACGGTTCTATCAATATGGTGGTCGGTACACATGCCCTGATTTCCGACGATGTGATTTACAAAAAACTGCGCTTGGCGATTGTCGATGAGCAGCACCGTTTCGGTGTGCGTCAGCGTTGGGCATTGACCGAACGCGGCGAAGCGGTGCATTTGCTGGCCATGACGGCCACACCGATTCCGCGCTCAATGGCGCTGGCGCTTTACGGCGATATGGATTTGAGCCTGATGCGCGGCATGCCGCCGGGGCGCAAACCGGTGGATACGCGTTTGATCGGCAGTCGCAGTAAACTGGCGGACGGCATGCGCCGCATGCTGGACGAAGGCGGGCGAATTTATTGGATTGTGCCGCGTATCGACGAGGATGAAGACGGTGTGTCGGTCGAGCAGCGCGTCGAGGCGCTTAAGAAACGTTTTGCGGATGCCGGTGTGTTGGCATTGCACGGGCGCATGAAGGCGGCAGATAAAGAACAGGTATTAAGCGCTTTTGCGGATGGAACATGCCGCTTGTTGGTTTCGACGACAGTGGTCGAAGTGGGGGTGAACGTGCCGCAGGCGCGGTTGATTGTGATTGAAGAAGCGGATCGCTACGGTTTGGCGCAGTTGCATCAGTTGCGTGGTCGGGTGGGGCGCGATGCAGCGCAGGCTTATTGCGTATTGTTGCCGTCGAGCGATGCATCGACGAATGCGCTGGTGCGTTTGCGTCATTTGGCGGCGTGTCACGATGGTTTAGAACTGGCCGAACTGGATTTGCAATTGCGTGGTGCAGGCGATGCTGTCGGTGCACGGCAAAGCGGCGATATGGGCTTTCGTTTGCTTGATGTGAGCCGCGATGCGGCGTTGATTCGCCACTGGCATGCACATTTGCCGGATGTAGAGCCGACGGATGCGATGTTGCATTTTTGGCGGCCGATGGCCGAGAGTGTGGATTAGGGCTTAGTTGCCTGTTGAATAACCGGTAAGCCGAAGGCTACGCCAATAGCTTTCCTCACGTTCAAAGTGCTTCAATAATGTGGCGTCGTGGCTGCGCCGTTGCAGTGGGTTTATGCTATTTCCACCACGCGTGCTTTACACGTCGCCGGTAATGGTTTTATAGGTGTGCCAACGGTTGATAAAATCGGTATCAAAGCGAATATCCAATTTTTCACACATGATTTGCATCGTTTTTTGCGGATGGCGTGTGAAATCTTAATAACGTACGAAATCCATATTACTGCAATGCGTGGAAAACGCCTCGTACCCGTTCAAGAATGTTTGGATGGTGAGTTGGCCTCGCCGAATGGGATTTTGCATGAGTTCAAGACGGGATAAACTCAGCCATTGATCAATAGGGTGTCGAACGATGGCGATACGTATCAGCTTAAAATGGTCGGCCAAAACATCTGCCAGTGCCAACCTGTGATTGGGCTCTTCGATGAATGGTAAGCCGGTGAAATCTAAATGTGCCCAATCCCTGATGACGAGACTTTTTTTCTGTTGTCGGCTGCGCCGGTCAATCAATTGTATCGCTTCGATAAAGCTCAGAGATTGTCCGTGTTCAAGGTTGTGAACGTCTTTTTTGTGCAATAGAGAAAACCAGTTATGTGCCTGATTGAGGGGGTTAAACATCTGTGTTGCGGCCGGATGTATTTCACTTAATAACGTAACCCCTTGCATGCATCCTAGACACTTACACATCAGTGTGCTTCCGGATCTGGCCATATTATGAATGAGCCGTAAGGGCTTTTTCTTGCCAAGACGCATATTTCCTTTCGACTTGCTTTTTTGCGTACCCATGGCTGCGTTTAAAGCAAGGGAAGGGCCAATATAGGGGGTGATTGGCCCCATCCTTGCGTTCGCCTTAATCATTTGATGGAGCGACATATGGGACAGAGGCTTCAATTTGGTGACATGGGCAGGATAATCAAGCACGGTTTTTTTTGTTTGCAACAAGGGTTGTTGGAGAAGGCTGAGCAAGCTGGTCGTTCCGTATTGGCCGAGCAGCCATCGCATGCATCCGCCCAGCATCTTCTGGGTCTTGTTTACTTACAGGCAGGGTTGACCGACCCGGCGCTGGAAATGCTTCAGATGGCGGTACGCAACGACAACCGACAGGCTGGGTTCCACGCCAACCTCGCTATTGCGCTTAAACGTAAGGCTGAGCAGATATTGATGCCGAATATTGATGAGCATAGCCGAGCTGCCAAGGTGCAGCAGGCAGATGTTCTTTTTAATCAGGCTTTGCGGCATTTGGATAAAGCTGTGCGCTTGCAGGCTGATTTTACCAACGCGCATTTCAATCGTGCCATGTTGCTCAAAGAGTGCAAAGGAATGAAACCTGCACTGCAGGCTTTGAAAAAAACGGTGCGGCTCGCTCCCGAAATGTATGAAGCGTGGAATGAAATGGGTAAGCTGCATTTGAAGATGGGTTGTGTTGATGAAGCATGCTCCGCTTTTTTGCGTGCAGCCGAATCAGCGGATAATGGGAGCAAAGCCTACAGTAATTATCTTCTGGCATTGAATTATGATGTTCAGGACGCTGAATATGTTCATCAGAAACATCGGCAGTGGGAGATGCGGTTTGGTAATTCTGAAGCCGGTTCTGTAAAACATTCGAACTCATGTGCAGCCGGGCGGCGCTTGAAGATTGCTTATGTATCGCCGGATTTTCATTTCCATTCGGTCGCTTTTTTTGCCGAGGCATTGCTTATCGGCCATCATCGGGATGCCTTCACGGTTTACTGTTATTCGGATTCACGCAAGGCCGATGCGATGCAGATGCATTTGCGCGCGGCAACCGATGTCTGGCGTGATACTGCCAACTTGGATGATGCGGCCTTGGCAGGGCTTATTCAAGAGGATGAGATAGATATTCTCGTCGATTTGGCCGGGCATACCTCCGGCAACCGCCTCGGCGTGTTTGCGCGCAGGCCCGCACCTTTGCAAGTGAATTATATCGGTTATCCAAACACGACGGGATTGACTGCGATGACACATCGTATCACCGATTTGCTTGCTGATCCGCCGGGAAACGAAGACCTTTATTCAGAGAGGCTTGTTCGATTGCAGGGAGGTTTCCTCGCTTATTCGCCGCCGGAAATTGCACGGTTGATGGCATCGAGAGGTATGTACCCAGAAGCGCTGGAAAACTCAGGAGAAATACGCCTAGGTTGTTTTAATGTTCTGGCCAAGTTGAGCCGGGAGACCATGCGCGTATGGGCCGAAATTCTACATGCCCTGCCGCAAGCGAAGCTTGTGATTAAGAATGCCTCCATGCTGGATAAGGCGGCGCGTAAACGCCTGCTGTGCCGATTCAAAACACATGGAATTGCCGCGCAGCGGCTGGAATTGATTGGCTGGCAGGCATCATTGCAGGATCACTTTAATCTCTATCACGGGCTTGATTTGGCCTTGGATACCTTCCCCTATAATGGAACAACAACGACCTGTGAGGCTTTGTATATGGGAGTTCGTGTGGTGACGATGGCCGGAGATACGCATGCTTCCAGAGTAGGTGCCAGTTTGCTTGCCCGGGTAGGGCTGGAATCGCTGATTGCGAGAACGCCGGATGAGTATGTGCGCATTGTCTGCTGTCTCATAAAGAATCCTGTTTGTCGGCAGAGCATGCGTGCGGAGGTGCATCGGCAAACGAAGGCGATGCTATGTGATGCTGGGCGATTGGTCGATGAGCTGGAGACGTCTTACCGAACAATATGGAAACAATGGTGTAAAGACCAATGACTTACAGTTAAATGTTTTTTCTAAAGTCCCGAACTGTGGCGGCGATAGATAGTCCAAGCGGAAGTGACAAACTTTCGTACCTGCAAAAGCAGGACGTGACAAGGCAAGGATGTCGTTCGCGTTTTAATACACTCTAAGGAGAGAGAAAATGGCACTAACAGTACAAACAAATAATGCGGCAAACACGGCCCTGAAACATCTGAATACGAATAATCTACAGATGAATAAGGCTCTGGAGCGGTTGTCTTCCGGCTTTCGTATCAATTCTGCGGCTGACGATGCAGCAGGTTTTGCTGTTTCATCCAAGCTTGATGCTCAGGCTGGTCGTTTGAAAGCAGCTGCAACCAATGTTGCTCAGGCGCAAGCCATGGTGAAGACTGCTGATGCAGGTGTGAACGAGATCCAGAATATGGTAACGCGTTTGCAGGTGCTTGCTACGCAGGCTCAATCAGCCAATAACGATGGCGAACGCAACCGTCTGGACGGCGAGCGCAGCAAACTGGAAAGCGCGATTGATAAAATTGCGGGTTCCACCAAGTACAACGGCGTATCGCTGCTTAATGGTACGGCTGGCGTAACGGTATCTTCCAACTCCTTCACCTCTGCAGAAGGCTTGCAGGCAGTGACCCTGGATGGTGCTGCTGCTTCGACAACCTTTAGCGTATATCTGCAAGAGGCTTCAGCGACAGCTGCCGGTACTTTCGGAGCCGGTGATAAAATCACAGTGAGCGATGGAACGACATCGCAAACGGTGACGGTATCTTCGCTTGCAACGGGTCTGGGTACGGTAGATTTGAACTTTGGCGATCTGGGCGTGAAGTTGACCATTAATTCAGCCCTGACCGGCCAGACGACCAATGCGGCGGCAGCTACAACAACGGCGATTGGTACTGTTGTGACCTCGGCAGCAGCGGCAAACACCTTCCAGGTGGGCGCAGATAACAATGCCAATAACCGAATCAGTGTTGCGTTCAATAATAACTACAACACGACCGGTTTGTCGCTTAGTGGTGATATCACTACTGTGGCCAATGCCCGTACTTATGCGGATTTGTTGACTACGGCGTTGACGACCATCACCAGTAATCGTTCGACATTGGGTTCAACCCAGAATCAGTTGGGCTATGTTGCCGCCAATCTCGCAACAAGTGTCGAACAGATTTCTTCAGCAGTATCCACCATCCGGGATGCCGATATGGCAGCTGAAATGGCGGATTTCACGAAGAGCAAGATTCTGGTTCAGGCTGGTACAGCTATGCTGGCACAAGCCAATCAGGCAGCACAGAATGTCCTGACCCTGTTCAGGTAATTCGGCCCCAAAGCTCCCTCCCTCCGGGGAGGGGGCATAAGGCAAAATGGATATAAGGAGGTACAGTCATGCTTGAAGTAAACTCAGTCACCTACGCTGTCTCCTCTCCAGTATCTGCAAAATCTGAAGCGCCGGTGGCTACGCTTGGGGAGAATCCCAAGCTTGCATCTCAGGCATCGGAAGAACAGACAAAAGTTAGCGAAAAAAGTATTCGTCAGGCCGTAAATCAGGCGAATATAGATATAGCTGGCAGCAACGAGCAAGTTGGTTTCGTTTTTGAGAAGCGTTTGGGGCAACTCTATGTTCAGGTTCTGGATAAACAGAGTGGTGCAGTTGTTAAGGAAATTCCTCCCAAGGCATTTGTTGAGCATGCCGCTTATATGAAGGAATTGGCAGGTATTCTTTTGGATAGGAGCGCATAGGATATGGCGGGTCTTTCCAGCATATCCGGCCTGATTGCCGGTTTTAATATCAAAGGGGCTGTCGAGGAGATACTGCGACCACAGCAGGCACGAATTGATAGCCTCACTTCTCAGCAAACCGCTGAGACTACGAAACAAAGCGAATTATCCAAATTTACAGGCCTCGTACAGGATCTCCGCAATACATCTATTGCCATGTCCACGACGGCAGACTTTTTTTCCTATACCGCGAGCTTGAGCAGCAGCTCCAGTGTGTCGGCCAGCAGCCTGATTTCTGTGAGCGGAACCAGTTCGGTTTCGGCGGGCAGTCATACCATTAAGATCAACAAATTAGCACTAGCCCAGAAAAGCTCATCCTCGCTTGCCGTACAAAATAGTGCCGGTACAGCCGTGAATAGTGATACTACGTCGCTTGGTCTCTCCGGTAGTTTTACCGTGGCAGGGACAAGTGTGACGGTTACAGCCGCTGATTCGCTACAGGATATTGCATACAGTGTGAATCAGGCCAATACCGGTAGTGCAGCTACAGGCGTGACAGCGACTGTTATCAAAGCGGGAACGAGTGATTACCGGCTGATTTTTACTGCGGATAGCACCGGTGCTGCTCATAGTTTTGCTATTGCAGGGGCCGATCTTTCAAATGCCGCTACGTTGGGCAAGTTGAACCTTTCCGCGCCGACATCGTTACAGGTGGCACAGGATGCCGAAGCTATCGTTGATGGTCTGACCATCACGCGCGACAGCAATACAATCAGCGATGCGCTTTCCGGCGTAACCATGAATTTGAAGCAGGCTGATACCACCACCACGTTGACCATGAATATCGCTGTGGATACCACGTCGTTGCAGAGCAATGTGCAAAAATTTGCGGACCAATACAACGCGGTACAGGATTATATCAATGGCCAGTTTACTGTCGATCCGAAAACCGGAAAGAATGGCATTCTCGCCGGAGAAACGACATTGCGTTCAGTACAGAATGCGCTTTCATCTGCATTATTTCAGTCGGTACAGGGCTTGGCTTCAGACCGTAACAGCCTTGTCCGGATTGGGGTGGAGCCGGACAGTAAGGGTCGTTTGAGTATCAATAGCACGCTATTTGATAATTTTCTTAACACTGATCCCAATGCGATTCGTGATGTGTTTGTTGCCAATGGCACAAGCGCCAATACAAAACTGAATTTTCTGGTCAACGGTTTGAGTACGACATCAGGCAGCTATGCCGTGAATCTCACCGCTGCCGGTACACGCGCCCAGTTAAGCGGTTCGAATGATGTGGTGAACAACACGCTGGGAACATTTACCGCAGCCGCCAATGATGTGGTTTCGATTACCGAAACCAGCGGTGCGCATCTGGCTAGCGTGACTCTTGCCCCGACTTTGAATCAGAGCGGCATTATCACTGCGTTGAATAGTGAATTTGATAAGAGTTATACCGAAAAACACCAGCTTACAAGCGCACTTACTGTTGCCGGTAGTCCGGCTACGGGTAGTAGCACCTTCTTGGATATCGGTTTGGGATCGCTAGCCAACGATACCATTACTATCAGTGGGACCGATCGCGCAGGTTCCGGTATCAGTGCGACTTATACGATATTCAACACCGGTGTGGATACCGTGGATGGTTTGCTCAGCGCGATTCAGTCTGCTTTTAATCAGCAGGTGGTAGCAAGTATCGATGCCACCGGACATGTGGTGGTAACGGATTCACAGACGGGGGATAGTCAATTAAGCCTGACCCTGACTGCCAACAATGAAGGCGGCGGTACGTTGGCTTTCGGAACCGATAGTGTGGTTACCGAGGGTCGCTATGCATTGGGTGTTGAAGCACTTGCATCCGGGAATGGTGTGCAAATTCGCAGCAAGGGTTGGGGTTCCACAGCGGGTTACACGATTTCACAGAGTGTGGATGGCTTGGGCATTACCAATCAGACGGTTGCCGGTGTGGATATTGCAGGCACAATCAATGGCTTGGCGGCAACGGGCAGTGGACAAGTATTGATTGGTTCTACGGGCGTAGTAGACGGTCTGGCAATTTCCTACACCGGGTCTTCGACTGGTGCAATCGGTGATATGACGATTGGTGTCGGTGCGGCGGCTTTATTCGAAGGTTCGCTGGACACATTTTCTAATTCTTTCACGGGCATGTTGCAGAAATCCATTGATGAATCTCAGAAAACATACGATTCATTGGGCAAGCAGATTAGTGATTCACAGTTGCAACTGGAGTTAAAGCGGAAGACCTTGAGTCAGTCTTTTGCACGTATGGAATCGGCGATGTCGGTTTTTCAGTCCACAGGCGCATTTCTGACCCAGTATACAAATGCGGGCAAGAACAATTAAAATAAAAAAGGAGGCGATTATGACTGGATATAAGGCATATCAGGGAAATCAGGTGGAAGGGGCTGGTCCACTCGGACTTATTCTTCTCAGTTACGAAGCACTCTACAAAGAACTTGGTCATGCGCGGCGGGCGATTGAGGCAGGTGATTTGTCCGCCGAAGTGGATCATACCGGACGTGCCATGGAGGCGATTATTGAACTTTCAAGCAGCCTCAACGCAGACAAAGGCGGAGATATTGCCACTTCGCTTGCTTCATTGTATGGCTATATGCTGCGGCGTTTGAATGAGGGAATGTGTTCTTGCGTTCCGGCGGCAGTGGATGAAGTGATGGCTTTGGTGCAAACCTTGCGCGAAGGGTGGCAATCGATTGATAATCAGAAGTTTATCCAACATGCGGAACGTAAAGTTGCGGCAGCCTGATGGCGTTGGCTGAATATATCGGTGCTTCGCGCGATGCAATGATCGCAGTGCGGCAGGTGATTGAAAGGCGTGACTGGCAGCAATTGGATACTGCTGTGGAATTTTATGGGGAGAGTTTTATCCGCTTGCGGCATTATCTGGAACGATTCGGTACGGATGAGGCAAACGAAGCTGAGGTGAGCAGCATGCGTCAGCTTGATATTATGCAGCGCAAGGTGATGCGTCAGCTATCGCAGCATATGCGGCACACCGAGGAAGATTTGCAAACCATCAACAAAATGCTGCATTAACTTTTTCTAAAGCTTATTGCTTAACCAGCCTTCCACCAGCGCGCGAATTTCCTTTAAACGCGGCTCCGTATAGGCCTCGAAACGCAGCACCAGTGCCGGTTGTGTATTGGAAGCGCGCAACAATCCCCAACCGTCGTCGAATTGCAGGCGCATGCCGTCCACATCAATGATGTTGTAGCCGAGCTCGCTGAAATGTTTTTTCGCTTTTTCGACGATGGCGAATTTTTGCTCATCGGCGCAGTCGGTGCGCAATTCCGGAGTGGTGAACGAAGGCGGCACGTCGTTCAGCAATGTGGACAAGGGTTTATCCTGCGCGGCGATGAGCTGCATCAGGCGCGCCCCGGCATAGGTCGCATCGTCGAATCCGTAATAGCGGTCGGCAAAAAAGATGTGGCCGCTCATTTCCCCCGCCAGTATCGCGCCGGTTTCTTTCATTTTAGCCTTGATCGGCGAGTGCCCGGTGCGCCACATGATGCCCGTGCCGCTGCGTGCGCGAATATCGTCATACATGCGCTGCGAGCTTTTCACTTCGGAAATAATGGTTGCTGCCGGATGCGTTTTCAGTACATCGCGGGCGAGCAGCAGCAGCAGCATATCGCCGGGAATGATATGGCCTTTTTCATCGACCACGCCGATGCGGTCGCCGTCGCCGTCGAAGGCGATACCGAGATCGGCATGCTGTTCGCGGACACGGTGCATCAGCGACTGCAAATTCTCTTCAATGGTCGGATCGGGATGGTGATTGGGAAAACGCCCGTCCGGTTCGCAGAACAGCTCGACGACTTCGCAGGCGCTTTGCGGGCATAATTCGCGGTAAAGCGGCGCGGCAATAATGCCGGAAGGGCCGTTTCCCGCATCAATGACCACTTTCAGCGGGCGTTTTAGGCGAATATCGGCGCAAACATGCGCATGGTAGGTGCGGCAGATGTCCTGCTGGCGTTTGTGACCGTGTTCGGAGGGCGTGGTTTTTTCACATTTTTGCATGTGTTGCATCAAGGTTTGAATATCCTTGCCGTGCAAGCTTTCTTTGCCGCGCATCAGCTTGAAGCCGTTGTATTCACCGGGGTTGTGGCTGGCGGTGACCATGATGCAGCCCGCAGCATGCTGTTGAAATACCGCGAAATAGGCGAGCGGTGACGGAACCATGCCGATGTCCAGCACATCGCGCCCGGCAGCCGTTAAGCCACGAATCACCGCCTGCTGCAATTCCGGCCCGGAAAGGCGTGCATCGCGACCAACGACAACCGGTTGCGTGTCATTTTGCGGCAGCATGCCTGAAAAAGCATGCGCCAGCCGCTCGGCGAATTCGGCGGTGATTTCTTTGTGTGCAATACCGCGAATATCGTATTCGCGGAATGCCTGATGCGGGATATTCAGCATGCTTTGACTATAGCGGCAGTGTTTTCCCGCTCAAGTGTTGTGGTGTGTATTCTTGTTGGGGCTGACACCTAATAAAATTCTTTGAGCAACATTTTCAGGTCTTTCAGTTGCTCTTTTGAATTAGCCAGATTAAACCTCCACTCGCACTCTTTCAAGAATAGTTCAAAATGCTGTCTTGGTATTCCATTAAATTTTC
>JAJRWP010000080.1 GCA_021545645.1 Zetaproteobacteria bacterium
AATATTTTCCTCGGCAACAAGGTTCGATGCGGCTGGCGGATAAATAATGATGCGTCCACCGGATAAGCCCTTGCCGACATAATCGTTGCCTTCGCCAGCCAGTTCGATGGTCACACCGCGCGCCAGCCATGCGCCGAGGCTTTGCCCGGCGGTTCCCTTGGCTTTGATGACGATACTGTCTTCCGGCAGGCCGCTTTGGCCGAATTTTTTGGCAATTTTACCGGAAAGCATGGTTCCGAAGCTGCGATCGACGTTGCAAATCGGGGTTTCGATAATCACCGGCTTGCCTTCTTCCAGCGCCGGTTTTGCCTGTGCGATGAGTTTGTTATCAATCAGTTTATCCAGACCGTGATCCTGTTTTTCGCAGTGATGAACCGCCGTACCCTTGGCATCCACCTGATGCAGCAGCGGCGACAAGTCCAGATTTTGCGATTTCCAGTGTTTAATCGCTTCTGCGGTATCCAGCATATCGACGCGGCCAATCATCTCGTCAAAGGTGCGGAAACCAAGTTCGGCCATGATTTCACGCGCATCTTCAGCGACAAACATGAAGAAATTCACCACATCTTCCGGTTTACCGACGAATTTCTTGCGCAGTTCAGGGTCTTGCGTGGCGACGCCAACCGGGCAGGTATTCAGATGGCATTTGCGCATCATAATGCAGCCTTCGGCAATCAAGGCGATAGTCCCGAAAGCGATTTCATCGGCCCCCAAAAGACCGGCAATGACCACATCGCGGCCGGTGCGCATCTGACCGTCGGATTGCAAGGTCATGCGACCGCGCAGACGGTTGAGAACCAGCGTTTGCTGGGTTTCAGCCAGACCCAATTCCCACGGTGAACCGGCATGCTTGATGGAGGTCAGCGGACTAGCGCCCGTGCCGCCGTCGTGTCCGGCAATTACCACATGATCGGCATGCGCTTTGACCACCCCGGCGGCAATTGTGCCGACACCGATTTCGGATACCAGTTTTACCGAAATATCGGCATCGGTATTGGTGTTTTTCAAATCGAAAATCAGTTGTGCCAAATCCTCAATCGAATAAATATCGTGATGCGGCGGCGGTGAAATCAAGCCGACGCCGGGCGTGGAATGGCGCACGCGGCCAATGCGCTGATCGACTTTATGGCCGGGAAGCTGGCCGCCTTCGCCAGGTTTGGCTCCCTGCGCCATTTTAATCTGAATTTGATCGGCATTGGCCAGATATTCGGTAGTTACCCCGAAACGACCGGAAGCGACCTGCTTAATGGCGCTGCGCATCGAATCGCCGTTTTCCAGCGGTGTGAAACGTTCCGGTTCTTCGCCGCCTTCGCCGGTGTTGGATTTGCCGCCCAAACGATTCATGGCGATGGCCAGTGTCGAGTGCGCTTCATGCGAAATCGAGCCGAAGCTCATCGCACCGGTGGCGAAACGTTTGGCAATGCTTTCCGCCGATTCCACTTCGTCGAGCGGAACCGCATTGCCTTTTTTGAACTTGAACAGGCCACGCAAGGTAAGCAAACGCCCGTTCTGATCGTTAATCATTTGTGCATATTCTTTGTATTGCTGATAATCGTTGCTACGCACCGCATGCTGCACCTTGGCAATGGCTTCGGGTGTGAGCGTGTGCTCTTCGCCATTTTTACGCCATGCATATTGACCGCCGACATCCAGAGCATTGCGGTAACCCGGCGTGTGCGCAAAAGCGGCACGGTGCAGACGCATGGTTTCCTCGGCGATTTCATTGAGGCTAGCACCTTCGATTTGTGTCGGTGTGCCGGTAAAATAAGCGGCAATAAATTCGGACGACAAGCCGACGGCCTCGAAAATCTGCGCCCCGCAGTAGGATTGGTAGGTGGAAATACCCATTTTGGACATCACTTTGTAGATGCCTTTGCCGATGGCTTTGATGTAGCGGGCTCTTATTTCTTCGTGAGAAATATCGTCCGGCAACATGCTGCAACGCTGCATATCGTAAAGCACTTCGAAGGCCATATACGGGTTGATGGCTTCGGCACCATAACCGGCCAAGGTCGCAAAATGATGTACTTCGCGCGCCGTTCCGGCTTCGACAACTAGTCCTGTTTCGGTTCGCAAGCCCTGACGAATCAGGTGTTGATGCACGGCGGATGTGGCCAGCAACGATGGGATGGCGATATGATCGGCATCGACACCGCGATCGGACAGAATAATGATATTGTGGTGTTCGCCGACCGCTTTTTCGGCGGCTTTGCAAAGTTTTTCGATTGCCGGTTGCATACCGTCGGCACCTTCGCTGACCGGATAACACATGGATAGCGTGATGGTGCGGAATTTGCCGTCGGTGATTTGATCGATGTGGCGGATTTTTTCCAAATCGACGTTATCGAGAATCGGCTGATGTACTTCTAAGCGCAGATGCGGCGTCGATTCGTTCATGCCGAGCAGATTCGGGCGTGGGCCGATGATCGAGGTCAGGCTCATCACCATTTCTTCGCGAATCGGATCAATCGGCGGATTGGTCACTTGTGCGAACAACTGGCGGAAATAATTACTCAGGTGACGCGGTTTGTTGGAGAGCACGGCCAGCGGATTGTCGTTGCCCATCGAGCCGGTGCTTTCCTGACCGGAAACGGCCATCGGCGTCATCAGGAATTTCAAATCCTCCTGCGAATAACCGTAGGCCTTCATGCGCTGAATCAGTGT
>JAJRWP010000081.1 GCA_021545645.1 Zetaproteobacteria bacterium
CCGTCCTCCAGCATCACGCCATGATAAAGTCCGTTCTCATCCTTGCCATCGACATAAAAAGTAATGTCCTCGACATCGCGCGAAAAACGTTGCGGCGTAAATTCAGGTGAACCTTTGAGATTGTATATCTGGGCCAGTACGTTATTAAACGCCAATTGCCCCTGCGGCAGGATATACATCGATGTATAAAACAAGCCCGCATACAGAATAATCGCCATCGCAATCACCGAGCGGCAGATGCGTGTATACGACATGCCCGCCGACCGCATCACGTCAATTTCACTGCCCTGCTGCAAGGCGGCAACGACATTCTGCATGGATAGAAAAAAAGCAATGGGGACAGTCAATAAAATAAAATACGGCAAGACAAAAACCATCAATTCGCCAAGCAGACCCCACGGCGCGCCACTATCGGTCATCAGCGCGAGGAGTTTCAAGGCGCGACCGAACAACAAAACACCGGTCACCAGAATCAATCCGGCAGCAAAAGGTGCTAGCCACAAGCGCAGCACATAACGATCCAGTATCATACTGCTGAACCTAACACGTCGTCGCTTAATATTGGAAAAACAACTTCCGGTTCGCACAGCAATAGCACATCGCAACCGGTAGCCAACGCCGCATTTGCAGCCTTGCGAACATCGCCGCCCGCGCCTTGCATACACAAATCGTCGCTCCACACCTGTCCTGAAAAATCGAACTTCTCGCGCAACATCTTCTGCACCCAGAACGGGGAAAATGTCGCCGCCTGCTCCACTTCACCCTGTTCACCGCTTGCCTTATAAACCACATGCGCCGTCATCACATGCCGCAGCCCTTGTCTAATCAGCTGCCGAAAACCGTCCGCTTCGGCCAATATCGTTGCCAGTGGCGCATCGACCTGCGGCAAAGCCAGATGCGAATCGGCATTGGCGCGCCCGTGACCGGGAAAATGCTTGCCGACTGCATCAATCCCCGCATCGTGCAAGCCGCGCATGCAGGCTGCCGCCAAACGGGCAACGGTTTCGACATCGGCAGCATATGCCCGTTCGCCGATAATGCCGTGTCCATCGGCATGAAACACATCGAGTACCGGTGCACAATTGTGCGTAAAACCCAACACCGCCAGCGCCTCGCCAATACACAAATTATCCTGATAAACAGCCTGCTCCGCCGCCGCAACATCGCCGCTGGACAAGCCGAAATAATCGGCAGCAGAACGCCGCTGCGAAAATGGCGGCCACGGCATGCGATTCACCCTGCCACCTTCTTCGTCAATCGCCGCCCATGTCGCTTCGCCGGTAGCTTGCCGCACCGCATCAAGCAATGCTTTGACCTGCGCCGGATTCTGGCAATTGCGCGCAAATAAAATCACGCCAAGCGGCGGATATGCGTGCAACATTCGCGCTTCTTCATCACTCAAGCTCATGCCTTGCAAACCAATCACCAGATGCCGATTCATGATTGCCCCGCCCCCTGAGCAGCGCCACGCATATCCCTGCGCACATCCAGCCGGTCGCGCAACGCATCGCCGAGCAAATTCACCGCCATCACCAGCAAAAACAAGACCACCCCCGGCCACACCACCAGCATCGGCGATACCAACATCAGGCGGGTTCCCTCGCGAATCATCGTCCCCAGCGACGCATCCGGCGGCTGTACGCCAACACCGAGGAACGACAATCCGGCCTCGCCGATAATCACCGCCGCTAGACCGAAACTCGCTTCGACCAGCAACGGGGCTGCAATATTGGGCAACAAATGCCGCGTGCCGATGTAAATAAGCCCCGAGCCATTGGCTACCGCCGCATCAACAAAAGGTGTGGATTTCAACGACAACACCTGCGCCCGCGACAAGCGCGCAAAACCCACCCAACCGACAGCCACCAACGCCATGACCAGTTTATCGACACCCGGACCGAGCATCGCCGCCAGCGCAATAGCCAGCAAAATACCGGGAAACGACAACACAATATCGGCCAATCGCATCAATAAACTATCCACATAACCGCCGAACCAGCCTGCCGCTAGACCGATACTGATACCGAGCACAGCGCCGATGCCGATCACCAACACACCGATTCCCAGCGACAATTGCAAGCCTTCCGCCAAACGCGCCAGCACATCGCGACCCAGCGCATCGCAACCCAACGGATGCGCAACGCTGATTCCGGCCAATACCGCATCCAAATCGACGGCATGAGCGTCCGCAGCATGCAAAAAAGCCGCCAGCAGCACCAACAGCGGAATTCCCAAACACACAACAGACAACCTGACCGCAGGCGAACCCAACTTCAGAACCGACATGGTATGCGACATCGCCTTCATAGCCGCCGCTGCCTTGGATCAAGCCACATACCGAGCATATCGGCAGCCAGATTGGCCAACACATAGAATCCGGCAATCAGCAGCACGCAACCCTGCACCAGCGGATAATCGCGCCGCTGAATCGCCTCGATGGTCAGTAAACCCAGTCCCGGCCAGTCAAATACCGTTTCGGTAATCACCGCACCACCCAGCACCGCGCCCATTTGCAAGGCGAACATGGTCACCACCGGAACCGCTGCCAAGCGCGCCGCATGCCGCCACCACAACATGCCGTTACCGACACCCATCGCCCGCGCCGTGCGAATCGCATCACTGCCCATCGCCTCCAACCAACTGGAGCGCGCCATGCGCGAAAGCACTGCCGCCAACGCCGTACCGAGGGTAATCGCTGGCAGAATAATGCTGCCCGGCTGATCCATGCCGGAAACCGGCAGCCAGCCGAGAAACACCGAAAACACCAACATCAGCATCGGCCCCAGCCAGAAATTCGGAATCGATACACCGCACAAGGAAAAACCCATGGCCAGCATATCCTGCCTGCGCCCGGCATACCGCGCCGCCCAAAAACCGAGCGGCAAAGCCAGCGCCACCGCCAGCAGCAAACTCACCGATGCCAGATGTACCGTCGCCGGTAAACGCTCGCTCATTAAGGCCAAAACTGGCCGTTGGTCGAGCAGACTGTTTCCCCAATCGCCGGTCGCCAATCCGCCCATGAAATGCAGGTATTGACTAAGCAAGGGTTCATCAAGATGCATGGCGTGGCGCAGCGCCTCGCGATCTGCGGGCAAAGCCATTTCGCCGAGCAGCGCATCCACCGGATCGCCGGGAACCAAATGCAGCATCAGAAACACCAGCGTTGCCACGCCAATCAGCGTCGGCACGGCCTGCAACAGGCGATAAAGGGCGATACGCAAAAACATGCCGTCAGACTAGCCGCCTTTTTGCAGGATAACAGTGCGAAAAACACAAAAAAAGAGGGCCGCAGCCCTCTTTTTTATCCGTTTAGAACAAATACCTTTATTTTGCGATCACATGAATGGTCGTACACCACTCACGTCCATAAGACTGATGATGGCCGTTGGCGAACTGCAAGGTAAGCGTGTGACTGCCGGGCATCAGTTCCAACATCGTTTCCGTCTGCCCTTTGCCGAAATGCAGATGTGTGGCGTCTTTCGGTACCACCTGCCCCTTGGCAATACAATCGCCGTCGATAATCAAATGATGGTGGCCGGTACCTTCAATAATATCGCCCGCTTTATGCACCTTCATGCCATTGATTTCCATTTCCACCTTAAATTCGCCCTTCACTGCAGCGCCATTGTCCGGTGTTTCGAATGCCAGCCCGTGCGCTTCGCCTGCCTGCGCAACTGCAACTCCCGCCAACGGCAGCACAGCCAAGGCCAGTGCTGCACAGATTGTAAAGCTCCATTGTTTTACCATATTTAACCTCCGAATCATACTTACGCTTTAAGATTCGCCTTAATTTTGCTTTTCATGCCAACATTTCTGCTTCCAACGCTTGGCAAGCAAGCTGCCCACGCTAGTGTTGAGCGGGCAAAAGATAAACCGGAGAGAAAATGCAGGTAAGCCACAACCCAAACATGCACATCCCGGAACCGGAACGCTTCCGCAGTCGCCCCTATCTCGATGTTCTGGATAAAAACAGCACCACTCAGCGATGCCGGATTAACAACGACGCAATCCATGCCATGCATGCCTCGGCTGCACGCCATTATCCACTGGAAGCCTGCGGCCTGTTGATCGGACGCATGGATGCGCAGGGCTGGTTTATCGACGAAGCGCGCGAAGTCGCCAATTTGAACGACGAACGCGCCGCCGACCGCTTTATTCTTGATCCGCAAGCCTATCAGAAAACAGATCGCCAACTGGCTGGCAGCGGCCGCGAAATTGTCGGCATTTACCACAGTCATCCGGATTGCCCCGCTAAACCTTCGCCCACCGATCTTGCCGCTGCATGGGATGGTTTTGCCTACATCATCGTCAGCACCTGCAACGGTGTAGCAGCAGATACCCGCTGCTGGGCACTCAACGAAACAGGTGAGCGTTTTCTGAGCATCAATATGCAAGATTTACCGGCAACAGGAGACTGAAGAATATGCGTATCTCCCTCAAACACACATGCCGACAAAGCGGCGCACTGTTCGCCATTATGATGCTAAGTTCGTGCATGGCCACTGCACAGGTCAAGGGTCATCAGCAACATGCAGCGGCCAGCGATAACAGCCGGTCTATTTCGCACATGGATCCGGAATTCCTGTATTTGGCGGCATCGCAGGCCATTGAAAGCGGCAATCCATCGCTGGCTATTGGTTTTCTCAAGGCCTTAGTCGAACAAGACGAACAAGCTGTTTTACCGCGCCTGCAATTGGCCGAACTGCTGCTGCAAAGCGGCCGCGCCGATGAAGCCAGAACATACATCAAAGACTTGCTGAGCATGCCGGATATTGCAGCAGAATACCGGAACAAAGTGCAGCTGCTTAATGTGCGCATACTGGTACGCGACGGCAAACAAGATATGGCCATCAATAAGCTGCAAGATATGCTGCGCAGCACACCTGACGCCTATCCGTTGCGGCTGATGTTGGTGCGTCTGCTAAGCCGCGAGAAACGTTTCGCCGAAGCGCACCGCAGCATTCAAGACGGTTTGAAATCGCATCTGCATCCACAGCTTTATCACATTGATGCACAGCTCTATATCCAGCAGGGCAAGCTCGGCAAGGCCGAAAAATCACTCAAATCCCTGATTAAAATCGAGCCCGATGCCGTTGGCCCGGTGTTGATGTACAGCCAATTGGTTTTGCGCCAGAAAAAACCGGTGAAAGCCGAGAATCTGCTGCGCCACTTCCTTGTCCGGCATCCCGAATCCTTAAGCGCCAACAATGCGCTTGGGCGGCTTTTGGTGGATCAGGGGCGCAGCAAAGAAGCCACCCGCGTGTACGAAGAAATTGCCGAACGCAGCGGCGGCAATCCCGATGTATTGATCGCACTCGGCCTGCTGTATTTTCAGCAGCAGTCATTTGCCAAAGCGGCCACCAGCTTCCGCAAAGCGCTCAAACAACGAAAAGATGCCCGTGCCATTTTTTATCTGGCCGCCAGTGTCGAATCGCTTGGCGATAAAGGCGCGGCACGCAAACTCTACGCAAAGCTTAAACAAGGCGATGAAAATTTTATCGCTGCGCAACTGCGCATGACCGCCCTAGATCTGCTCGCCAACCGCAACGATACGGCCATCAAAACCCTGCACAATATCATCCGCAGCAACCCGAATGTAAGTCAGGCATACACCCTGCTATCCGCTGCATTGATGCGTAAAAAAGCCTACAAACAACTGATTGAGGAAACCGAACCGGCACTGGCGCTGAGCAAAATTCCGACGCAACTGCTGTTCAATCGCGCCGCCGCCTTCGAGGGCTTGCAACAATTCAACCAAGCCGCCGGACAAATCAAACAACTGTTCAGCATCGACCCGAACAATATCGAGGCACTGAATTTTCTCGGTTATCTGTATGCCGAACAGGGTATTCGTCTCAACGAAGCCGAAAAACTCATCCGTCGCGCACTCGATAAACGCCCCGACAACGGCTACTACCTCGATTCGCTGGCTTGGGTGCATTTTAAGCGCTCCGAATACGCCAAAGCACTGATTGTGCAGCGCAAAGCCGTTGATATCGTCCCCGACGATCCGATTATGCGCGAGCATCTGGGCGATATTTTGTGGAAAAGCGGCAAAACGGCCGAAGCACGCTCGGCATGGAAAAAAGCCGTGCAACTGGGTCATGATTCCAGCCATCTCATGCAACAAAAAATCGACCAAGGGATGTAGAATCTGTTTACCCTGATACATGTGCGTTTTTCTGCCGCACTTGCCATTTCTGCATCGCTGTTTGTTTCCGCCTGCGCCACACTGCCGCCCGCAGCAGAAGCGCCCGGCATCGGTCCCTACCACACGATCAGTGGTCGGCTGCTGGTCATCGAACCGAAACGCCGCTGGCAGGTCATGCTCGACTGGCAAACAGAAGAAAACAGTGGCCGCGCCCGTTTGGTGCATGCGGCAAGCGGTAATATCGTCGAATTGCGCTGGCAAAAAGATGATATTCGCTTGCGCGACAATCACGCGCCGACTTGGCGTAAAATCAATATGCAACAACTGGCCGAACATGGCATTGTCATCTCGCCGTACACCCTTTCCCGCTTCCTTGCCGGATATATCCCCGCCGGTTTTCAGCGAAAAAATGCAAGCACGTGGGAAAATACGCGTGACGGCAAACTGATCCGGGTTACATGGAAACACGAGGTGAAACGACTCATCATCAGCGATATTCGTCATGGACGCCGCGCCACCTTGATCATCAGCAAAACAAGCGCCCGACACCAGCGGAGCAAGGAATGATTGAAGTTCCCGCACCGGCAAAAATCAACCTGCATCTGCGCATCACCGGCATCACCGCAGATGGCTACCACCTGCTCAATACCAGTTTTGCCTATACCGATGCCTGCGATACACTACATATCGACACAAGTGAAAGTCTTGAAGTCAGCTGCTCGGACCCGACCCTGAACGGGGCCGACAATCTGGTGTTTCGAGTCCTTGATGCCCTGCGCCGGAAATATCGAATCAATCGGGGGCTGCGGGTGCATATTGAGAAAAACATTCCCGCCCAGGCGGGGCTCGGCGGCGGTTCTTCCGATGCGGCAAGTGCCCTGATCGCAGCCAATCATTTGTGGAAACTCGGCTTGAAGAGCCGCCAATTAATCACCTTTTCCGCGCCATTCGGCGCTGATATTCCCTGCTTTCTATTCGGCGATAGCAGCTTAGCCAGCGGTATCGGCGAACAGCTATCACCACTCGATATATCAACAATCATAACGCCAAACATGCGGCATATCGTGTTGGCACATCCCGGCGTCGGCCTGTCCACTGCGGCTGTTTTTCAGCGATTCGACAGCCAATTCACATCGAATAACGCGGCGAAAAGCAGCCAATTGACCCCTCCGGGGACGAAAGCTACCATCCGCGCCGGTTTGACGGATGATACAGGCGGCTTGCTTGCAGTTGAACGCAAAACAGCGCCTGAATCAGCAATGCCGATTGAATTTTCGCTTGGTGAAAATGCACTGGAAGCCGTTTCCTGCGCCATGTGTCCACAGCTTGCCCGCTTGCTTACTTGCATGCGCCGGGAGCAAGCAAAGAGTTGGATGAGCGGTAGTGGAACAGCCTGTATTTCACTGTGTGAAAATACCGAACGCGGCACACAGCTCGCCGACCGGCTTAGCGCCGAAGGCACTGCTGTGTGGCATCATGTCGGCAGTTTGCTGTCCCGTCATCCGCTGCATAACAGCGGCATAGAACCGGACGATTGGGGCGTAGCCAAGCGGTAAGGCAACGGGTTTTGATCCCGTCATGCGCAGGTTCGAATCCTGCCGCCCCAACCAGATTGTTTGCTTTAAGCCTACAATCGCCAACAGGAGAGCGCCAAAATGATGGAAGAACGCCTGCGACTGTTTTCCGGAACCGCCAATCCGGAATTAACGGATAACATCGGCCAATATTTGAATATAGCCCTTGGCGGCGTGGAAATTCAGCGCTTTTCCGACGGCGAGATTTTCATGCAGATCAGCAATACCATCCGTGGCCTTGATGCCTTTTTCATCCAGAGCACCTCGGCACCGGCCAACGACAACCTGATGGAACTGCTGATTTTCATTGATGCCGCCAAACGCGCCTCGGCCAAACACATCTGCGCCGTCATCCCCTATTTCGGCTATGCCCGTCAAGAACGGAAAAGCAGCAGCCGCACGCCGATAACCGCCAAATTGGTCGCCGATATGATTACCGCAGCCGGGGCCACACGCGTGCTGACCATGGATTTACATGCCGGTGCAATTCAGGGTTTTTTCAACATTCCGGTGGATAATATTTACGCCGCACCCATCTTTCAGAAGGATATTCAATCGCGCTCCTTGGATGACGTGGTCATTGTTTCCCCCGATGTCGGCGGCGTTGTGCGCGCCCGCGCGCTGGCCAAACGCCTGCATGTCGATATTGCCATTGTCGATAAACGCCGTCCGTCGCCGAATCATTCGGAAGTCATGAATGTGATTGGTGAAATTGAAGGCCGTCACTGTATTTTAATTGATGATATCGTCGATACCGCCGGCACCTTATGCGGCGCTTCGCGGGCGCTTTTGGATAACGGTGCAGCCAAGGTTTCCGCCTACGCCACACACGGTGTGCTATCCGGCCCGGCTGCAGAACGCTTGGCTGCATCGCCGCTGCACGAACTGGTTGTTACCGATACAATTGCCCAACCGAAAGCCATTATGGATACCGGCAAGGTACGCATTCTCACCGCCGCACCGCTGCTCGCCGAGGCGATTAGCCGTATCTACAGTGCCCGTTCAGTCAGCAGCCTGTACAACTAGAGCCTGCACAAGCAGGGATTGCGGCAACATAAAGGCAAATAACGCGCTGTCGGCGTAGCCTACCGCGTCGGCGATGTGGACATCATCACCGCCTGCCGCTTCAACAATTCAATGATTTTATCGCTGCGCTTGCGGCGACCTTCATCGTTCAGGTGGTAACGGGTGTCGTACATATCTTCGTATTGATACATAAAATCGTAGGCATTGCCGAGCAACGGAATGTGCCGCTTGCGATGCCATGCGGCGATACCATCGAAAAACCTGCGCTGCTCGGCTTGCTCATACTCTGGGAAATACAAATAGGATGGAAAGCTCACCAGCACACGCACCTGATGCGCAGCGCACCACTGCAGAAAATCCTTGTACAACGACCAGAATTTATCCTTTTCATCCAAGCGGTGGCTTAATGCTTTCATCTCAAGCATATGCCGGATATATGCTTGCGGCATCGTTGATCGGGCGTTGCTTGTCTCGTCGCCGTAGGCATTAATGGTTTTAATTTTATAGGTTCCCAAGGATTTTTCGGGTGAAAAAGCCTTCGCCGCCAGCCCGCCGAACAGCCTGATTGCACTTATTTCCACCATCATTAGCGCCTGCTTATCCATCGGCAAAGCATGAAAATAATCGACGTCATGTGCCAAAATATAATCAATTTCGATGCTCGAAAAATTATCGTTAAAATGATAATAGGAATACTCCAGCGCCAGAATCAGCGTGTCATGCGGCTTAAGATTCTTCTTAGCCACGGCGAATATTTCGTCAACGCGCAGCACTGCAGACAGACCGAGATTAATGCTCGGCACAGCCATCGCCTCGCCGATCCGTTTGGCATCAATACCAAACAACACATTGGAACCACCAAGAAACAAGATTCTTTGCCCATCGGCATTCGGCTGAATGCGCTGGGCAATTTGCATTTTTTTCTGAACCACATCGTCAACCCATTGCGACGATGCGCTCGGTGCGCCAAGCTGCAACTGAAATAAGGCAAACCACAATCCGGCCATCAATAGAAAACCCAAAGGAATGCCGATAAAAAATTTCAAAACCCGCATGCGTTTTTCCGCCTAAAAATTGAAATAAATAAATTCGCTGGGCGCTGCCGCCAGCCATTTTGTGCAGGCAATAAAAAATGCACCGCCGACAATCACGCCGTAAAGCATATTGATGCGCCAGCGCATGCCGCTACCCGTCAACACCCCGAAACGGTTGTAAACACCGATGGTCGGTTTGTAATAACGCATCATCGATTGGGTGTTGGGAGCCAGCAGCGCCACCAAGAACAGGGCAAATACCCAGATGATACCGCTGTTAAAATCCGCCAAGCCATTGTAAAACATGCCGTCGAAACGAATATGGTACGCATGCATCCATTGCAACTGGACCGGTGAAAAATAAGCCTGCAAACCATGCAGCAGCGAGATGCCATGCAAACCGAACATCGAACTCAGCACACTGATTGCCGTCGGCAAATCGGCGGACCTGAAAAATACCCAAGCAATGATCACCGCCAGCAAGGTTAAAGCCTGTGCGAATCGGCGTCCGAGCCATGTTGAATGGCCAGCATCAAAACCCATGCGCGCACGCAAATCATGCCATGCATGATTGAATAGAAGATAACTGCCATGCAACAAACCCCATACCGCGAACGTCCAACCCGCACCGTGCCAGATGCCGCCAAGCAACATGACGGTAATTAAATTGACATAGCGACGCATATTGCCTTTGCGGTTGCCACCAAGCGGAAAATAAAGGTAATCGCGCAAGAAACGCGACAGGGTAATATGCCAGCGCCGCCAGAAATCGATAATATTCTGCGCTTTATAAGGCGAATCGAAATTAATCGGCAAGCGAATACCGAACATCCGCGCCAAACCAATCGCCATATCCGAATAGCCGGAAAAATCAAAGTATATCTGTAAGGTATAGGCCAGCGAGCCGAACCACGCCTCGAAAAAAGACAAGGTGACACCAACGCTTGCCGCATCGAAAACAGGTGTCGCATACACCGCCACGCCGTCGGCCAGCACCATTTTTTTGAATAAGCCGATGACAAAAATACTGATGCCGACAGCCATATCCAGCGGGATTTTCTGTTTGCAAAGGCGCTTGGCGAATTGCGGCATCATTTCGTTGTGATGCACAATCGGCCCGGCAATCAGTTGCGGGAAAAAAGTGACGAACAGACAGTAGCGCAGAAAATCCATCTCCCTGTCTTTCCTGCGATAAGTATCGACAATGTAGGCGATTTGTTGAAATGTGAAGAACGATATAGCCAGCGGCAAAACAATCGTTTGCACATGGAAATCGAAATTCAGGTGCGCATTCACATTATCAATCAGGAAATTGGTGTATTTGAAATAACCGAGCAGTGCCAAATTGCCGATAACACCGACGCAAAGCACCGAAAAACGACCCGACCGCAAGCGATCCAGATATATACCAATGCCATAATTAAAAAAAATAGAAGCCGTCATAATCAACAAATATGCAGGTTTCCACCAAGCGTAGAAAAACAGCGATGCCACCACCAACCAACTAACCGACACCCACAACGGCTGTGAAAAACGCAACAGATAAAAGACCAGCAATACCGCTGGCAGAAAAAATGCGATAAACTCAATCGAGTTAAAAAGCACTATATATCCCCACTGCAATAAGCGGGTAAAGCGCGCTTCGCAGGCATCGCTAAATACCCTTTCTTCCGCAGGTAACATGCCCAAGCCGTATAACCGGCCTGATTCAGATGCAGACCATCGACAGTAAATTCGGGTTTTATATGTCCGTTGCGCGACAGAACGCGATTCAAATCGATAAAATCGATTCTCTCATCGCTATCTGCCAGCGCCTGCAATTGTGCATTCAGCGCCGTGATTTTTGGTCTTAACCTTGCATCTTCGCGACTGACATAAAGCGTCGATTGAATGACGATTTTTATATTCTTGCGCAATAATTCAGCGATAATTTCCCGGTAATTTTTCAGCACCTCATCGACTTCTTTTTCCTCATAAAAATCGTTAATACCCAACATAATAAAGGCCTGCCTTGCGCCTGTGTTAAAAATACCGTCCATGCGGCGGACAGTGCCGTCTGTATCATCGCCGGAAATACCCCGGTTGGCGATTTTCAGGGATGGAAACAGCGATGCCCAATCGCCGTGTGCGGTCAAACTATCGCCAACCATGACAATCGTGTAATCGCAAGACCTGCAAACGGTGAACGCCTTCAAGCGCTGATCATAATCCGCACCATGCGTCGGCAACAAATAGAGCTTAACCGCTTTCAACTGGTAAAAAGGAAAAATGCGGAAATGCTTGGCAATCAGCGCATAAGCAGCCAGCGCCACCATGACAAGCAGTATCATGCGCGCGTTTTTTCTCATGCCAGCGTTTCTTTTTTGCCGATCAATCCATCGCCAATCAAAACCACCCCTCTTCCTTGAACGAAAGCACCTTACTTCCGGCAATCAGAAAATGATCAAGCACTTTGATATCCAGCGGCTCGCAAGCCTCGTTCATGCGCTGTGTCAAAGCTATATCTTCATTACTGGCGCGCGGCGTACCTCCGGGATGATTATGGAATAAAATCAAGGCTTTGGCATCCAATTCCAATGCCCGTTTCATCAAATTGCGCGGATAAACCGTCGTTCTGTCCACCGTTCCCTCAAACATAATCTGTGTGGCCAAATGCCGTTGCTGTTGGTCTGTGAAAATTGCCCCGAAACATTCCATACCGCGCCCCTGCACCAGAAAACGCAAATGCACTTTCACCCTGTCCGGTCTGTCGAACACCTTCTTGCCGGGCAAATCGGAGGCCAAATAACGCAATTCGGCTTGTTTGACGATATTCAGGAACACCGCCGCCTTTTCGCCAACCCCCTTGATTTGCGCCAATTCGACCACCGGCGCATCGAACACCCCGGCCAATGTGCCGAAAACTTCAAGCAGGCGTTTGGCAGCGGGCTTCACATCGCTGCGTGGAATTGCATAGGTGAGTAGCAACTCCAGCACCTCGTAATCATGGAAACCGTCGAAGCCATGCTCGGCAAAGCGTTGCCGTAAGCGCTGGCGGTGCCCGCGAACCGATTCGTCTATGGATGTCATGGCGCATTTATACACCGAAGCGAATGCATTGAACATGCCGCCTTTCACCGCCATACTGCGCGCATGTCCAATATCTTAAGTTCCGAAGAATTAGCGCGTTTCGACCGCCATATCATCTTGCCGCAGGTCGGCTTGGAAGGTCAGGAGAAACTGAAGCAAGCCAAGGTGCTGTGCATCGGTACTGGCGGCCTCGGCAGCCCGATTTCGCTGTATTTATCGGCGGCAGGCGTCGGCACCATCGGCCTCGTCGATTTCGATGTTGTCGATGAAAGCAATTTGCAACGGCAAATCGCCCACGCCACATCCGATGTTGGCCGTCCGAAGGTGGAAAGCGCGCGCGATAAATTGCTCGGCATCAATCCGCATTTGAAAGTGGACCTGCACGGCGACGGCATTCGCCGCGACAATGTGCGCGAGATTGTACGCAACTACGACATCGTCGTGGACGGCACGGACAACTTCCCGACCCGCTATCTGATCAACGATGCCTGCGTTTTGGAAGGCAAACCGCTGATTTACGCCTCGATTTTTCAATTCGAGGGGCAAGCGACGGTATTCAACCACGAAAACGGCCCCTGTTACCGCTGCCTGTACCCGGAACCGCCGCCACCCGGTTTTGCACCTTCGTGCGCCGAAGGCGGTGTGCTCGGCGTGCTTCCCGGTGTGATTGGCGTGATTCAGGCCACCGAAACGGTTAAAATTATCCTCGGTAAAGGCAGCACACTGGCCGGACGCTTATTGCTTTACGATGCACTGGATATGAAATTCCGCGAAATGAAATTACGCCGCGATCCGGCTTGTCCGGCTTGCGGTGAACAGCCGACGATTCACGAAGTCGTCGAATACGAACAATTCTGCGGCCTGCCGCCGACCGAAACCATTGATCAGGAGGAAGCCTTGGCTGACTACGATATTACCCCGAACGATTTACAGAATATGCGCAACGAAAACCCCGATTTATTCGTGCTCGACGTGCGCGAACCGCACGAAATCGACATCTGCGCCATCGACGGCACGCACAAAATCCCACTCGGCGATGTGCCGACCCGTTTTGCCGAAGTGCCGAAAGACCAACCGGTAGTTGTGCATTGCAAACTCGGTGGCCGCTCGGCACAAGCCGTCGAATTCCTGCAATCGCAGGGCTATACGAACGTCAAAAACCTCGCCGGCGGCATCATCCGCTGGATTGACGATGTGGATGATTCACTGACGAAATATTAGGTCTTAACCGGCCATCGCTTGCAACAGTAGCAAACTGCCACCGCCGCCGCCCATCAAGGTCAGCGCGCGCAGCCACGGCTGCTCGGAAATCGGCAGAAATGCACCTTCGCGGATATTTTCGATTTCGGCTTTGTAGAATCGAATCTTGCGCATGACACACTTCCTGATGGCACTATCTGAAATGCCAAGGGCTTGTGATTCGATATGACGTATTTTATCTAGTGAAACACTCCTCGCCTCAACAGCCTTCCTGCGCAACATAATCGTCGCCCATAAAACGATTGCAACATTCACAGTCGCAATCAACATCAACGGATACGGCATATCCCAGTTATCAAAATAATCACTCTGTGCCGCCAGCAGGAGTAAAATAACATAAACCGGATAATATACGGTTTTGCTGATGTCATCGGTGCGCATCGCTATAAGATGTGTTTCTTTCCACTCGCGCTTGATGCCGAAAATAAGCTCTCTCGCATCATCCAAAACATTCTCTTTTCCTCCATTTTTTACACGCTGCTTCATAAACGGCCACACGGTGTCATAATCAATTAACTTCTGAATAATCACACGACAGTGCAAAGCTGCATCAACCACGAAACAAAATAGGATAAAGAACGCACCTATAGCACAAACCCCGATCCCAACATCCGCCCAGTATGCCCCAGCACCACGGAAAGGAATATTCGGCGACTGCAATTTAAAAATAAGCAGGCATATCAACACCCATATCACTGCAGGCAAGCAAATGCGCTTCAATCGAAAGCTCCAGCTTCCACCTAGCTGGTATTCATTCCATATCTTCCTTATATCGCAGGAAGACATAATATTGTAGGCATCAGAAAAGGCTGTGATTCCTAGTGTTTTCCCAATTGCAAGGCCACCTTTCTGCATCTTTGACCACCCTCGCCACAACAAAAAGAAAGTCAGCCAAATTGCGGCAAGCCGTATAAATTCGGTGGGCCAAATGCTAATCCCGGACAAAAGTGAAAATGGCTCATCACGACCCACCCCCAACACTAAAATCAAAAAACCTGCGAGTAGCCAAACAGCAAGATGAACTTCTTTGACATAGCTCAACGGCTTTTGCATTCGCCAGCTTTTGAGACAAAAATACAAATATAGCCATACAATCCATTGCACAGCTAACACAAAAGCAACCAGATATAAATCAGGGTCGGTTGCAAAGAAGTTAACCCCAACCGCCATTGCAACCGAGATAATGAAATTAGCCACCCAGATCCACCATATCAGTTTCCCAATCCAGTTAAAAAAACGCCTAATAAAGCTTTGTTTTTTATTGAATACGGATTGATAAGCATCTCTATTCAGCCAGCGCCGCCAAAACAATATCGCTAACCAGACGAAAAGGAGAAAGGCCGTTGTTAACCTAGATACCAATAACCAATCGGTATGATCTCTAGCATTCATAGAAACCGCGCCATTTCTGGCAATTTCATAAACAAGCGCAGATTGATCGTTTACCTTCTTGCCGATAGCCAATCTTGTGCTACGAAAAACTGAGGTTTGGTAACTGTCCCTGAACGGAGGGATTCCCAGTTTGTCATTCCCAAGCAAATCCAAACCATAGGCCGAGGCCACCACCATATTGCGCGTCCAAGGAAACTGATCCGGATGCAAAAGTGCTGCATCCAGATCGGTGGTGAAAAACACCGCCTTAGGAAACCGCTCTCGCAGCACGCGAAGAATCAGCAGCTTGTCGTACACATCACTACCCAGCACGCCAATCGCACGAATACCTCTATCGCCACTAGCCTTTAATTTCCTATCGGTTCTAGATATTTCGTCAGCCAGCCTGCGTAAATAATCTTTCTGGCTGCGTCCTTCCGGACGTTCAACCACAACCGTTTGTGTGTTCGCATTTCCCGCTTCATCGTTCTTTGTCTTGTCTTTACTCTGGCTTGCACGCTCACGAGCAGCCAATGCACCATCAATGCCGCGCATATATGTGAATCGATAAAGGTTACCAACTTTGAATTCTCGTTGTTCCCCTTTATTGCATGTCTTATTGATCATGCAATTGCCCGCCGCGTTCAAATACGCTCTCGGCAAAGCCCTGCCGTAAAGCGTGTCCCATTCGGAAACAATGGCAACCTGATAGTTCATATTCTTGGCTTCTTTGGGCTTCATACGCAGCTGTATTTCATTCACCAGTTTATCAGCAAGTTTGCCATCCGTAACAATGCTTCGCTGAAATGTCTTAAATACTCCATCGCCACTCAAAATTGACTGAATATTTCCCTTTTTAACCAATTCACCATTAACAATCGTGGCTGTGGCCGAATAAACATCAACCTTTCCCTTCAATATTCCGAATTGCGGTTTATTTTGTGCTTCCTTTACCATCGCTTTCAAAAGTGTCGAGCTATACGGCCCAATCATCTTGATGGAAGAAATATGTTTTCCCAGCGAGGCAAACAACACATCCAGCTTGGTCAACGGCTTTTTGCCGAATGCATCCTCATCCAGCCAAAGTAACAACACATGCTTTTCACCTGTTTTTGAACTCTTCTCGTACCATTCATACGGCATCACATGCGGCAATTGTTCTCCACCGCCAACAAGATTGAGACGTTGTTTCCCATTTTTTATGTTTTTTATTTCTTCAGAAGTGTTTAGATCATCGACATAGCCGATATGTTCGGCATCCTTGGGATAATACTGAGCTGTCCCAAGCCCGGATAAAACGGCATAGCGCATCCGTTTCCTTGTTTCTGCTGGTTTGGCATACGGCCCAGCAGGAACCATCACGGCTAGAATGCTGATACCATCTTCTTCTTGGCATGTTTTGTTTTTCCGTTCCGCTTGCTCACTTGCTTCTTCACATATTTCAGAACGTAAGGTTTTCAGTGTATGCCTATTCAAGCCTTCTTTCTTTTTGGGTTGAGAAGTTCCGGCTATCACTTCAAAAGATTTCCCGGCAAATTGAATGCTTGCCGACTGTAGTTTGTGGCTGCTTTTATGCATCGCCGCCGCCGCAAACGGGTCCTGCCACAGGCGCGCCTGCACATCCTCAATACCGTGCACCTGATCAATTTGACTGCTGTCACCGCCCGGACGAAAACCATCCAGCGCCGATGGATCAATCACAAAATAGCCGATAATCACGGCGAAAAAAACAGCGATGCCGCCGGAAAGCGGCAATTGGTTTGAATTCACGCTCCCTCACCTCCATCAAACCTCACATTCGACTATAGATGAGAGTACCTGAGTGATGCAAGTGGTTATTTTAGGGGGAAGGAGTAGTCTGATTCTACATAGCAAACGAAAAACGGGCCGGAAAACCGACCCGTTCGGGGGGCTTTAAGTCGCCGGAAGAAAAATTAGGCCGGCTGGGAAGCGGTCTGTCCCTGCATGGTTTGTACGGCGGAATCTTCGGCCTTCAACTCTTCGATTCGCCAAGCGCTCTCATCGGCAAGCAGGGCGCTGACCAAACGGTGATTCATATCATGTCCGGTGCGTTCACCTTCAAAAGCGCCGACCACCGGATAACCAGCCAAGGCCAAATCACCGACCGTATCGAGAATCTTGTGGCGTACGCATTCGTCTTCGTAGCGCAAACCGCCTTCGTTCACCACTCGGAAAGCATCCAGCACAATCGCATTTTCCAGCGAACCGCCAAGTGCCAAACCGGCTTTTTGCAAGGCTTCGATTTCATGCAGAAAACCGAAGGTACGCGCCCGCGCTACTTCACGGGTATAGGCCTGCGAGGAAAAATCAATACTTGCCGCACGTTCGCGCAACAGCGGGTGGTCGTAATCAAGCAAATAACTGATTTTGAAACCGGTCGCCGGATGCAGACTGCATTGCTTGTCGTCTTCCTGCACGGTGACTTTTTTGACAATGCGCAGCACTTTTTTCGCGCGCGACTGCTCGCGAATACCGGCACACTGAATGAGGAACACAAACGGTGCGGAAGAACCATCCATAATCGGCACTTCCGGCCCATCCACCTCGATAATCGCGTTATCAATACCCAATCCGGCCAATGCCGAAAGCAGGTGTTCGACGGTAGCAATGTGCGTCCCGTCACGGCCCAGCGTCGTACACATGCGGGTATCGGTCACGAATTCGGCGCGCGCCGGAATCTCAACAGTCGACTCGCCGCTCAACTGATGAAAAACAATACCACTATCCTCCGGCGCAGGCTTGAGACATAAGCTCACCTTGTGCCCGGAGTGCAGGCCGATACCGCTACAGCGAATCGGATGCTTCAGTGTTCTTTGCGGAACCATGGACGCCTCCCAGTTTCTTTGCGTATGTTTATCTAACTGCTGTATAACATTTCAACTGTTATACAGCAGCATTCAGCGATTTTCGCCTTTGCAAACATGCGCAAGCTACCCGCGAGCTATTGTGCTGAACGTGATTCAACACACAATAGCTGGCGCATTATGCCATAAAGCACGCATGCAGCAAAGTCTCAAATCCATTAACATTTACCTGTCTTGGCGTGCCCCCGTCAATCCGCTTGCCGACGAATCCATGTCGGGACCTGCAACACATCCTCGTCGTAGGCCGGATTATGCCCGGCTACCGCCGCAGTTGCCGTCGCGCCCATCTCGCTGGCTGCCACCGGAATGCTATCACTGCTGCTACCCAACATCATCGGCATCACCGGTGCTTTCGCCGGTTCCGGTGCAGCACTGACCGTACTCAAACGCGGCATTGCTTCGCCGACCAGACCGGTCGCCACCACTGTCACTCGGAGTTCGTCGCCTGCCGATTCGTCGTAAACCATGCCGCAGATGATATTCGCATCCTCATCGGCCATATTGTGAATAATACTCACGGCTTCGTCGTATTCGGCCAAGGTCATGTCTTCGTTGCCGGTCACATTCACCAAAATACCGCGCGCACCGTGAATATCGACATCTTCAAGCAGCGGCGAGGAAATCGCCCGTTCTGCGGCTTCGCAAGCACGGCTCTCGCCGCTGGCAGCTCCGCTACCCATCATTGCCATACCGGAAGTATCGCTCATCACCGCTTTCACATCGGCGAAATCGACATTCATATAGCCGGTGTGGGTAATCAACTCGGCAATACCGCGCACCGCCTGCAACAACACATCGTCGGCCTTGCGGAACGCCTCCAGCATCGTCGTGTTCTTGCCGACAGCGCCAATTAACTTCTGATTGGGAATAATAATCAGCGTATCGACGAATTTGGCCAGTTCGGCAATACCCGCATCGGCCTGACGCATGCGCCGTTTGCCCTCGAAACCGAACGGCTTGGTGACCACAGCCACGGTAAGCACACCCAATTCCTTAGCCACTTCGGCAATCACCGGCGCACCACCCGTACCGGTTCCGCCGCCCATACCGGCAGTAATGAACACCATATCGGTATCGGCCAACACCTCGCGTAAATGCTCGCGCTCGGCCTCTGCGGCCACTTTGCCGGTCTGCGGATCAGCACCAGCGCCGAGCCCACGGGTAATATCCGTACCCAATTGAATTTTGATGTCAGCGCCGCTCATTTCGATGGCCTGCGCATCGGTATTGGCGATAATAAAATCGACACCGCGCAATTTCTGATTAATCATATTGTTCAAGGCATTGCCGCCGCCGCCGCCAACGCCAACCACCTTTAATTTTGCCGACTGTCCCTGTGTATCATCCAATGTGAATAATGTACTCATATTACACCTCCTGAAGTGTGTTCCTGCATATTGTTTGTGTTGTTTTCTAATCCTGCTACCCGTTCCTCATCCGTATCGCCTTGCCGCCGCCTGCTGTTCATCCGTCATCTCCAAACCACTGGCGCATGCGCGCCCATGCACGGGAAAACACCGATGGCTCGCCGCGCTCCACTGCAGGCGAAAATTCCCGGTATCCATACCCGTATTTGATTAAGCCGACCCCGGTGGCATACATCGGACTGGACACCACATCCACCAATCCGCCGACACCATCAGGACGACCCATGCGTACCGGCATGTCGAATATCTCTTCTGCGAGTTCGACCATGCCCTCCAACAAACTGCTGCCGCCGGTAATCACCAGCCCGGCCGCCACCAGTTCTTGATAACCGGAACGTGTCAGTTCCGCTTTAATCAATTCGTACAATTCCTCAACCCGTGGCTCAAGAATTTGCGCCATCACTTGACGCGGCATCGGCCTTGGAGGACGGCCGCCGACGCTGGGAATCTCAATTTGCTCTTCGGGCGACACCATCGACACCATGCACGCACCGTATTTGCGTTTTAACTGATCGGCCTCGCGTGCACTGGTGCGCAGACCGACAACCAAATCATTGGTCAAATGATCGCCGCCGATAGGAATGACTGCCGTGTGGCGAATCGCACCGTCGAGAAACACCGCAATATCGGTGGTTCCGCCACCAATATCGACCAGTGCGACACCAATATCCTTCTCATCCTGCGCCAACACCGCTTCGCTGGAAGCCACTTGTTCCAAGACCATATCGGCAACATCAAGCCCGCAGCGGTTGCAACATTTGATAATATTCTGCGCCGACGACACCGCGCCGGTAACGATATGCACCTTGGCTTCCAGACGCACACCACTCATGCCGATCGGCTCGCGAATGCCATCCTGATTATCAATCAGATATTCCTGCGGCAGGATGTGCAGGATTTTCTGATCGGCGGGTATTTTCATCGCCCGCGCCGCATCAATCACCCGTTCGACATCTTCGGCGGTTACCTCACCACCTTTGCTGGCCACCACCCCGTGGCTGTTGTGCCCGCGAATATGGCTGCCGGCAATACCGGTAAAAACAGACTTGATTTCGATGCCGGCCATCAGTTCGGCTTCTTCGACCGCCAAGCGGATGGACTCCACCGTGCTTTCGATATTCACCACCACGCCCTTGCGTAAACCGCGCGACGGGTGGGTTCCGATACCGATCACATCCAACTTGCCGTCCGGCCCGGCTTCGGCCACCACGCAGGCGATTTTGCTGGTGCCGATATCCAGTCCGACAAGAATTTGATCATGCTTGGACATTAGACCATGCCTCCCAATTTTGATTTTCGTATAAACCATCGTGTCGCAGCACGCGCATCAACCCGCCAATCGCCGCTCTGCCAGCGTTTTTCCTGCATTAACGCCAACACATCCTGCATGCGCGGCATGGCCTCGACGCCGCGCGGTAGCAACCAATAACGCCCACGTTCGAAATTCAGCCGCCAGCCATCCGCTGCCGCCAGCCATTCGCTGAGATTCGCATAACGCGCGACATCTTTTTGTTTCAACGCCAGCAACAACGCAACACTTTCCCGAATTTCCGTTTGCGCGACGCGCAGCAGCGGTAAATCCAGCATTTCACCGGCACGCAAAGCGCGGTATGCCTCGCCATGCCCGTCCACCAGCAACACCTCGCCTTCCGCGCCCTGCCACAAGGCCACCGGCAAACGCGGCGTGGCCTGAATAATCAATCTGTCGGGCAAGCGGCGGGCAATATTCACCTCCGCCAAATCGGGCACATTATCCAGCAACTGGCGACGCAATCGGGACGGCCATGCATGCAATAAATCCAACGGAGCCATGGTGTTCAACTGTTTTTCCATAGCAATTTCCAACGGCTCGGAAACACCGCTGATTTGCCATGATTTCACGCTTAGCGCCTGATTCAGCGACCAAACACCCACCGCCAACAATCCGCCCACAGCCAACACAGCCATCCCCTGCATCAAACGGTGCAGCAACGGTTTCAGGCGCAACGCCTTGCGTTGCGCAGTTTTGCGACGGCGATTCAGGCGGCTCATGCCGACACCTTCCCAACCGACATTTCTTCGTCTTCGTTTTCACCTTCTAAGCGCGCTGATTTCAACGCCGCAGTTTCCAGCATGCGCAAGCACAGGCTATCGAAATCCATGCCTGCCGCCGCTGCCGCCTTGGGCAGTAAACTGGTCTCGGTCATGCCCGGAATGGTATTGATTTCCAATACCATCGGTTCACCACCATCGCCAACAATCATGTCCACACGCGGCGCACCGGCACATCCCGTGGCCAGCACCGCCTGTTCGGCGCGCTGCATGCACAGGCCGAGGGTTTCAGCCGGTAAACGTGCCGGACAGTAGTATTCGGTTGCTCCGGCGGTGTATTTCGCGTTGTAATCGTAAACACCCGATTTAGGAACTACCTCGACTGGCGGCAACGCTTCGCCATCAAGTACGGACACGGCAATTTCCACGCCGCGCACCGGCATTTCGGCCATCCACGCCGAGCTATCGTCAATATGCAACGCCCGCCACTCGGCTTCATTGTGCACCAGATGTAAACCAACACTGGAACCCTCAGCCACCGGCTTGATATACACCGGATAACGCAACGGACCGTCCTCATGAATGGCAACATCGATTGATGTCTTGATACCCGCCCGCGTCAGCACCGCCTTGCACAAACGCTTATCCATGCACAGGCCCGAAGCCGTCACCCCGGAACCGGTATACGGAATACGCATGATTTCCAAAGCCCCTTGCACACAGCCGTCCTCGCCCCACAAACCGTGCAGGGCAATAAATGCCGCATCAATAGCCGCAGCTTCTATCTGCGCCAACCAATCGTCGCGCAAATCCAATGCAACGGTATTCACACCGCAGCACTGCAACGCCGCCAAAACCGCGCCGCCGGATTTCAGCGAAATATCACGCTCGTTGGACACGCCGCCCATCAATACACCAACCCGCACCGCGCCGCTCATAAGGTCTCTCCCAAGGCACGCACTTCAGGCTCCAAACGCACGCCGAAACGCTGCTCGACGGTCTCTCTTGCCTGACGAATCAGCGCCAGCACATCGCTGCTCTTCGCGCCGCCTTCGTTGACAATAAAATTGGCATGTTTATCGGAAATCCGCGCGCCGCCGATACGCAAACCCTTGAGACCAGCAGCCTCAATCAACCTTGCCGCATGATCGCCCTGCGGATTTTTGAATACCGAACCGCAATTGGGCAATTCCAACGGCTGCGTAGCGCCGCGTTTGGCACGCATCTCCCGCATGCGCTCACGAACCGCCTCCGCATCGTCTTTCTGCAACGTAAAAGCCGCGCTGAGCACCAGCGAACCGCTCGGAAGCTGCGTATGCCGATACGCCATCTGCAATTGCGCGGCATCAATCGTCCGCACCTCGCCTTGGCGCGTCAGCAATTCGATTTCGCTTAGACAATCGGATACCTGCTGCCCGAACGCACCGGCATTCATCGCCACCCCGCCGCCGACATCGCCGGGAACCGTGGCCATGAATTCAAGACCGGTTAATGCATGTTCTGCGCATTGTCTGGCCACGCGGCTCATGCGCACACCGCATCCGGCACTCAACGACTGCGCCTGCACGCGAATATCGTTCAAATCGCTAACATCGACGACCACACCGGCAAAACCTGCGTCGGGGACAAGCAGATTACTGCCGCGACCGAGCGGCAGCAGCGGCACATCAAATGGAATATGCTGCAACGCCGTAATCATCGCCGCACGATTCTGCGGGCGAAAAAACCAGCGTGTTGCGCCACCAACGCCAAGCGTGGTGTGGCGCGCCATCGGCTCGTTTTCACGGCATTCGCCGAGCGTCTGCAATGCAGACCACCAATCGCCCATCATGCCGCATTCTCCGGTACTACGTTCTCCTGCCCTTCGTTCTCGTTCAGACTGCGGCGCAACGAAACCGCCAGCCCGCCAATCGAACCCGCGCCCATCATCAACACAATGCGTCCTTCCTGCAAAGCCTCGGTGACAATATCGGATGCATCGTCCAAGCCCTTGCAGCAACGCACATTTTTGTGCCCTCTGTGTTGCATCGCCGCTGCCATCGCTTCGCTATTGATGCCTTCAATCGGCTGTTCGCTGGCCGCATAAATCGGCAGCAACACCACCTCGCCTGCATCATCGAATGCACCGAGAAAATCATTCATCAAGTCGCGGCTGCGGGTAAAGCGGTGCGGCTGAAAAATCACCAGCGGCAATTGATCGGGCCAGCACTGGCGCACCGTCACCAATGTCGCCACGATTTCGCGCGGGTGATGGGCATAATCATCGACCAACACGCCGTTGCCCAGCGCCGTTGTCTGAAAACGCCGTTGAATACCGGAAAAAGA
>JAJRWP010000082.1 GCA_021545645.1 Zetaproteobacteria bacterium
CCTGGCCGTTGAACCCGCGACGAAGTATTTCATTAGTTCCAACTGCTTATTTCTGCTTAACTTACAATACTTTACGTACACATGACCACCTTAACTCGTTAAAAGTCAGGTGTCAGCCCCTTGATTTATATGGTGGATCAGCAAAAATAAGATCAATGCTTTCTTCGGGTAGCTGATTTAATGTTGTGATGAGATCACCTAAAAATAATCGAACCCTGCTTTTTGAAAAATATGCTTTCAACGAACATTCCTTATTTCATACCGATGAATTTTATATTGAACAGACACTTGCACGAATCAAAAAATATACAAGCCTGAGAATTCTAACGCCGCAAAAAGTAAAAAAGGCAGGCTTTGGTATTGCTGTCTGAGTAAGTTCCACAATCTAAGGCTTGAAAAGAAACATACAGATTTCTTGCCTATCAATCTTTGGGTAAAAACAGTGATTCAGCCTTCTTTTTCATTCTCCGGCGGCAGACCGATCCAACAGCCACAAGGCATCCTCAATCATCGCCACTGGCAGTTTTTCGCCTGCGCGGATGCGTTTGAGCGCATCGGATTTGCCTGCGCCTGCGGCCAGAATCAGTTTCTGACGGGCAGCATTGAGTATGGGAAGTCCCATCGATACCCGTTCCGCTGGCGGTTTCGGAGAATTGAACTCGGGGACGGCAAGGCGTTCATCGATAAGCGTCGTATGCCCCGGAAAAAGGCTTGCGGTATGGCCGTCTTCGCCCATGCCGAGGTGCAGCATGTCCATGACTGGCGCACCGGCAAGCAGTATTGCATATTTCTCGGCGGCGATTTCGGGGCCAAGTTCGGCCTGCATGCGATGAATGTGCGATTCGGGAATAGCAACATGCGACAAAAGCGTTTCATCGGCCATGCGATCATTGCGTTCCGCATCGCCGACTGGCAGACAGCGCTCGTCGCCGAACCAAATATGCACGCGCGACCAATCCACATGCATATCGCGCAATTTTTCGTAACATAAGCGCGGCGTGTTGCCGCCAGCCAACACCAAATGGAACACACCACGCGCGGCAATCGCTTCAGCGGCGGCTTGTGCGGTCACAAGCGCTGCGAATCCACCCAATGCATCCGCATCGGCGAAAATCTGCGCATTCAAAACACTCACGACGAGCTATCCGCCGATAAATCGCGCCAACCGCCTTCGCATTCGTCCAACAGCGCATCCATGCCCGGAATATCGAGGCTTCCGGCAGCATAGGTAGCGATGTCGGTTTGCTGCGCCCAAACATCCAGAACCGGCGCGACAATTTTCCAGCTTTCTTCCACTTCGTCGGCGCGAGAAAAAAGTCCGGCTTCGCCGAGCATCACATCGTGCAACAGCGTTTCATAGGCTTCCGGCATACCGGAACCGAGCATGCCGTAGGTGGCATCCAGTTTGACGCCGCGCAAATGCGTCGATAAGCCCGGCTGCTTGGCGGTCATGCTCAATTGCATGCCTTCATCGGGTTGCAAACGGAAAACAAGCTCGTTGTTGCGCACATGTTCTTCATCAAGATGAAATAACTTCTGCGGCGGTTCTTTGAAGCGAATACAAATTTCGGACACCCGGTCCGGCAAGCGTTTGCCTGTTCTGAGTACAAACGGAACGCCCTGCCAGCGCCAGTTATCGACATAAAACTTCACGGCGGCAAAGGTTTCGGTGCAGGAATCACCGGCCACGTTCTGTTCATCCCGATAGCTGGGCACATCTTCGCCATTCACCTGAGCTGCCGCATATTGCGCACGCACAGCGATATGTTCGACATCCTCGGCGGCAATCGGGCGCATCGAACGCAGCACTTTCATTTTTTCATCGCGCACATCGTCGGCATTGAGCGAAACCGGCGGCTCCATGGCCACCAGCGTCATCACCTGCATCAAATGGCTTTGAATCATGTCGCGAAATGCCCCGGAGGTTTCGTAATAACCGGCGCGATAACCGATGCCCAGCGATTCGGACACGGAAATCTGCACATGATCGATGTAGTTGCGATTCCACAACGGTTCCAGCACCGAATTGGCAAAGCGGAACACCATCAGATTCTGCACCGCTTCCTTGCCCAAGTAATGATCGATGCGGTAAATCTGCGATTCGTCGAAGTAGCTTTGCAACTTGCCGTTCAAATCGCGCGCGCTCGCCAAATCCATGCCGAACGGTTTTTCAACAACTATACGGCGAAAACCTTCGCTTTCATCGGCCAATCCGGCGTCGTGCAGGTGTTTACACACACATTCATACCAAGACGGCGGAATCGCCAGATAAAACAGCGCATTTTTCTTACCTTCGTCGGCATGCAAGGCATCGGCCAGTTGCCGATACAGCGCCGGATCGGATAAATCGCCGTTGACCAAATCAAGCTTCTCGGCAATACGCCGCCACGAGGCCGGATTGAGTACCGCTTCGGGAAAATAATGCAACAATTGATCGTGTACATAATTCACCCAGTGCGATTTCGACCATTTCTGGCGCACGCAACCGATAATCCGCGAATGCGGGCCGAGCAGATTCCAGCGATGCATATGCGCCAACGCTGGCAGTAATTTTCGCTTGGTTAAATCGCCGCCCGCGCCAAAAATCACGATATTGGTCGCTTCGGGGCGTTCGCTGCCGATCAGCGAGGCAAATTTATCACCCGCCATGCTAAGCACCTATCAACATGAAGCATCGTCCTGATTGACGGGCTTGATGGCATGACCGCCGAAACCGGCACGTTGCGCATTGACGATTTTACCGGCAAACGCATCCTTCTGACGGCTGCGGAAACGCATTTGCAAAGCCAGCGTCAGCACCGGCGTCGGAATACCCAAATCAATCGATTCGTTGACCGTCCAACGCCCTTCACCGGAATCGTCCATCCAATCGGACAGCGAGGATAAATCGCCGTCCGCTTCCAAGGCATCGCCGGTCAGATCCAACAACCACGAACTGACCACCGAACCATGCTGCCAAACGCGCGAAATCTGATGCATGTCCAAATCGAATTCATCTTTGGCCTGCATCAATTCAAAACCCTCGGCAAACGCCTGCATCATGCCGTATTCGATGCCGTTATGGACCATTTTGACAAAATGCCCGGCCCCGACCGGCCCAACATGCCCCCAGCCCTTGCCGTCGTTGGAAGCCAGCGTAGTCAATGCTGGCGCAATCAATGCAATCGCCGCATCCTCGCCGCCAATCATCAACGAATAACCGTTTTTCAGACCCCAAACGCCGCCGGAAGTGCCGCAATCGGCAAAATAAATCCCCTTCTCTGCCAATTCAGCACCGCGCCGCTGGCCTTCTTTGTAATTGGAATTACCGCCGTCGATAATCAAATCGCCCTTTTCGACCCCCGCTGCCAGCAGCCCGGAAATGGTGTCGTCGACAAACTGATGCGGAACCATCACCCAAATCACACGCGGACTCGGCAACTGCGCAATCACATCGCTTAAATCGCCAGCCGGACTGACCGAATCAAGTTCCGCCGCCAGCGCTTTTCCGGCACTTGCATCCACATCATAGGCCACGATGCCGTGTCCACCTGCGGCCAGACGGCGCACCATATTGCCGCCCATGCGACCCAAACCAATCATTGCTAGTTTCATTGTATTACTCCGCTTATCATTTTATTTACAGTATGTTTATAAAGACAAATCGGCGTTCACCTTTACTATTATGCGTGCGATTCGTCTGCCGGTTCATCGGCCATCAATTCGTTCGGATCGACAATCACATTGTAGCGTTCGCGGGCCACCTGCATCACGCGCTCGGCAAATTGAGGCCTATCTTTCAGCACCTTGCAAAAGTCGCGTTTGCTGAGCGTATATATTGCACAATAGGTTACCGCGCGTACCGTCGCTTGCCTGCGTTTGGTCATCAACAAACTCAACTCACCGAACACCTGCCCGTCGCTAAGTTCGGCTTTCACCCAACCCTTGCGATCGACCACTTCGACTTGGCCCTTTTCGATGATAAACAACTCGTTGCCTTCGGAACCGTAATGAACAATCTCATCGCCGGCATTAAATACCATCGGCTGCAACATCATCGCCAGCGCCTTCAACATCGCATTGCTGCTGCAACAGGCGAACATCGGCACCTTCTCCAAAGCGCTTTTCGGCGACCGCGCCACCCAGCGCCGATGCCCCGGTTTCAAAAGATCGTAAGCGGCTTTCGGCCCCCACGAACCAAACGGATAATTGGGAAAATCCGGGGCTTTTTCCGCCGCCCAAACATCCAATACCGGCTGCACGATGCGCCAGGCTGTTTCCACCAAATCCGAACGCGAAAACAATGATGCATCGCCGTGCATGCAATCGTAGAGCATGGTTTCGTAACCGGTTCCCGGTTGTGTCGAAAAGGCTTCGTCGTATTCAAAATGCATCTGCACCTTGCGCATATGCATCGACGGCCCCGGGCGTTTGGCCAGAAAACGCAATTCGATGCCTTCATTGGGCTGAATATGAAAAATCAACTGATTGGCGTCCAGTTGCCCGGCAGCAGGCGTGCCGTTGAAGGTAAAAGACGGCGCGCGGCGAAACTGCACAACGATTTCGGTGGATTTCGTCTTCAAACCCTTGCCGGAACGAAAATAAACCGGCACCCCGTGCCAACGCCAGTTGTCGATGCGCAATTTCAACGCCGCAAATGTCTCGGTATTGGAATCCTTATCGACATGCGCCTCCTGCCGGTAAGCGGCAGCGGCTTCGCCATTCGCCTTCACGCCTTCGCCATACTGACCGCGCACCGCATTTTTGTTCACATCCTCCGGCGTCATGATGCGTACGGCACTGAGCAGCTTGAATTTCTCGTTGCGAATCGCATCCGCGCCGAAAGAAGTCGGCGGTTCCATGCACAAATAAGCGAGAATCTGGAACAGGTGATTCTGAATCATATCGCGAATCACACCGGATTTCTCGTAGTAAGCACCGCGCCATTCAACACCCACTTTTTCGGTGGCGGTAATCTGAATATGGTCGATATGGGTGCGATTCCACAGCGGCTCGAAAATGCCGTTGGCAAAACGAAAAGCGAGCAGATTCTGCACCGTTTCCTTGCCCAAATAATGATCAATACGGTAAACCTGCGATTCCTTCCAATAGGAAAGAATTTCACGGTTCAAGGCAACCGCACTGGAGAGATCGGTGCCAAACGGCTTTTCGACAATAATCCGCCGCCAACCGCGCTCGCTGCGATTGAGCCCGATGGCCTGCAATTGCCCGGAAATCATGCCGAATACAACCGGTGGTGTAGCCATATAAAACAACACATTGCCACCGGTGGCATATTTCTCGTCCAATTCCTTCAGCGTGTCATTCAGCGCCGCAAATGCTTCGGCATCGTCAAAACGGCCTTGAATATAATGAAGATGCTGGCAAAAATTATTCCACAGCTCTTCGTCGAAACTTTCCTGTCTGGAAAATTCACGAATATCGACATCCATTTTGGCGCGGAAGGATGGGGTCGAAAAATCATCCATGGCCATGCCAAGAATGGCGAAAGACGGCGGCAGAAGATTATCGCAAAAGAGATTAAACAGAGAGGGAAGCAACAGGCGCTTGGTCAAATCACCCGAAGCGCCAAAAATCACCATCAAACACGGATCGGCTGGTGTCTCGTTCAGATTCATTACTGCGGAAATATCCGCTGCCTTATCCTCTGAAAGATCATCAACCATGTCGTTTGCATCCCAATGCGGTGCAGCTGCAAACAACCGCCACCGCATAAATTTCCCGTCACGGAAAAAAGTTGCGTGTTACGTAAAACGCAACCTGACAAAAATGGTGAGCCGGACTGGTCTCGAACCAGTGACCCGCAGATTAAAAGTCTGCTGCTCTACCAACTGAGCTACCGGCCCCTACAATTATAACTACTCAAAAACACTCCCAAAACCTTGGTACTCCCAAGGGGAGTCGAACCCCTGTTTCCGCCGTGAGAGGGCGGCGTCCTAGACCACTAGACGATGGGAGCGTCTTGGGAGGTGCGCTTTCTATTGGATTCGTCCCCTTGCGTCAACGGTCCAAGCAACTTTTTCAGGGTTTCATGCAATTCACCCTGCGCCAATTGCTGTTTAATCAGATATGCATCCGCACCAGCTTCCATGCCTTTCAGGCGATCTTCGGCGCTTTCGCGGGTGGAAATAATCAAAATCGGAGTATTGCTGTATTTGGGATTATTACGCATACGCCGCACCAAACCAAAGCCATCCAAACGCGGCATTTCAAGATCGCTAATCACCACATCATACACATCGTGCTCAAGCTTCTCGACAGCATCTATACCATCGATTGCCGTTTCGACAATCATACCCATCGATTCAAGCAGCGCTTTTTCGATTTGCCGGGCAATAATGGAATCATCGACCAGCAATGCACGCACATCATGCAGTTTGACATCTTCCGGAGCCATATCGTGCGCCACCTGATGCGGTGCCGTACGGCCCATCTCCTTGATGCCGTAGGGTTCCATCAGCAACACCACGGAACCATCGTCGATAATGGTATTGCCCATCAATCCCTGTGCCTGATAACGCTTCAGATAAGGATCAAGCTCGCGCACAATAATCTCGGCATCGGCGAAAAGCTCGTCAACAACAATACCGGTAAAACCATCGATATGTCTGGCCACCACAACCAGCGGAATATTATCCGTTTCGTCTGTTTCATCTTCGGAAATAATCTGCCGCAAATCCACCAATGGCACTTTCTCGCCGCCATAAGTCAACGACATCCTGCCACCTGCCGCATGTTCCACATCGCCCGGCTGCGGCGACACCACTTGCTCCAGCATATGAATCAGCATGCCGAACTTCTGATTGCCGATACGGAAAATAAGCGCCCGCTGCACAGCAATACTGACCGGCAGTGAAATCAGGAAACGTGTCCCCTTGCCCACCTCCGTCTGAATGCGAATCACACCCGTCAAACGGCGCACAGTATCCTGCACAACATTCATGCCGACACCGCGTCCCGCTGTTTGATCAACATTCTGACGCGTCGAAAACCCGGAGCGGAAGATTAATTCAAACACTTCCGCATCGCTCATTTCATCGGCCTCGTATTGCGTCGTCACGCCACGCTGCACAGCCACCCTTTTAATTTCTTCGGGATCAATGCCCTGCCCGTCGTCGATCACTTCGATATGAATCTCACTGCCGCTCTGTGTGGTAAGCAAGGTGATTTGCCCTGCCTCCGGCTTGCCTGCCTTCACGCGTTCTGCAGGGGATTCGATACCGTGTGCGATGGCATTGTTGAGCAGATGAACCAACGGTTCCATCAGTGCTTCCACCACATTTTGATCGCACTCCACCTTTTCATCGGCGATCACCAGACGGGCTTTTTTACCGTGTTGGTTGGCGATATCGCGCACAGCACGCGGAAACGCGGGGAAAATCGTTTCCAGTGGGCGCAGCATCAAGCCAAGGACCTGATCGCGCAGATCGTCGAGCATAATGCTCTGACGTTCCACATTGTAATCGACATCAGAAATCAGATGCTTGGTGGCGCGTTCCAGCCATTCCATATGCCGGTCAAACAAATTGAGCGATTCGCTCGCCGTTGACGATGCGATTTCGCTCTCAATACCACGTGCCAACTGGCGCAATTGATCCATTTGCTTTTGTAGAACACGAATATCCTGCATCAGCTTGCCGCCAAATGCTTTGCCCGTGCTTAATTCGATGAGCTGCCCGGAGAGCAGATTCAGCCGCTCTGCATCCACCCGAATGAATCGCCCCGATCCCGAATGACTGGCAACCTTCGCCTTCACATTCATCACATCCGGGCGGAACGGGTCTTCTTCCACATCAGATTCGGCCTCGTTTGCGAGGGTTTTGTCTGCATGTCCATCCGCATTTTCGGCATCAACAGCAACAGTTCCCTGTTCATCAATAACGCTCTGTTCCATCACAGAATCGTCTTCCGCCATAGAAACAGAAAAATCTTCTGCTACAGCTTCTTCCTGTTCTTCCAATACATACGCTTGTTCGTCACCGCCGGTATCTGCAAGCATTCCATCATGTGCGGAATCAACGGTCAGCGCATCAAAACGCTGGCAGAATTCGGAACTATCAAGCGCCGCACTATCCACCGCTTGCAAACGCTCGGCTAAACGATCATGCACATCGAAAAGCAGTTGGATCATCGGCGCAGTCCGGTGCTCCGGATGTTTAATCAAATGCTCGACAGCATCCTCGAATAAATGCCCGGCATCGCCAACATCCTGAACCCCGAGCATCAATGCTGAACCCTTGATGGTATGCGCATCGCGCCTTAAACCGACAAGCCCTTCATCCTCCAACGAACCGGATTCGAATGCCACCAGCGCCTCGTTAATCGACGCCAGCCGCTCTCGCCCTTCATCGAAAAAGCTGGCAATGAATTGACTGAAATCGGCTGCTGATTCTTCGGCTGCTGATTCTTCGGCTGCTGATTCTTCGGCGGCTGATTCTTCGGCGGCTGATTCTTCGGCTGCTGATTCTTCGGCTGCTGATTCTTCGGCTGCTGATTCTTCGGCTGTTGATTCTTCGGCTGTTGATTCATCCGGAACCTGTGCAAGCAGTGCATCAAACCGTTGACGAAATTCGGCCACATCAATGGCTTCACTATCCACCGCTTGCAAACGCTCGGCCAAACGATCGTGTATATCGAAAAGAAACTGGATAATTGCTGCCGTCCGATGCTCCGAATGTTTAATCAGATCTTCGACAGCATCCTCGAACAAATGCCCAATATCGCCGACATCCTGAACTCCGAGCATCAATGCCGAGCCTTTGATGGTGTGCGCATCGCGCTTTAATGCGGCAAAACCTTCATCAGCCAGAAACCCGGATTCGAATGCCACCAGCGCCTCGTTAATCGATGCCAGCCGCCCCCGCCCCTCATCAAAAAAAGAGGCGATAAACTGGGATAAATCAATGCTGGGCATCGGAAACCAAACAAGCGAACGCGGCAGAACGAATCAACCGCTGCACGCCAGTAAATGCTCTATTTCTATTCATATTCATGCCGAAAATGCAGAAGCCAAATGCCGCCTGCATTATACCATCTGCCGCAGTTCTTCAGCCACCTCATTCAGATGCGCCGCAGAATCGCGCGTGGTTTTCATCTGTTCGTTCGAATCATTCAGCAATTGGCTAATCTGGCGCATGGTTTCAATGAATTGACTGTTTGACTCGTCATGGCGCGCCGTGGCCTGTGAAATATGCCGCACCGCCTGACTGGTTTTCTCGGACAGTTTCTGCATGCGCTCCAAGGCATCGCCGGCATGGCGGGCAATTTCCACACCCTTACCCACTTCATCAAGGCCCTCGCGGGTCACCGCGATGGAATCCTGCGAAGAAGCATGCACATCATCCACCACATTCTGAATTTCACTGGTGAAATCACGCACACGCTCGGAAAGCCGCCGCACTTCACCGGCAACCACCGCAAAACGTTTACCAAATTCGCCGGCCGCCGCCGATTCGATGGATGCATTCAGAGCCAGCAGATGCGTTTCTTCGGCGATTTCCTGAATCGAGCCGATAGACGCGGTAATTTGCGCCGATTTCTCGCCTGCAAACGTGACCTTTTCGGCAATAAGATTCACTTCCGCACGAATCAACTCCATATAACGAATCGCCTCAAGCACGGCCTCTTTGCCTTCTTTCGCCGCTTTACGCGTAACCTCGGCAAGCCGTTCCACATCCTTCGAGGTTTTGGCCACCTGCTGCGAGCTTTTCGACAAGCCTTCCATTTCTGTGGCCACCTGCTCCACCGCCATGGCTTGCACCGTCGATGCGCTGCTTTGCTGATCCACGGCATCCAGAATCTCTTCGGAAGAACCGCCCACACGATGCGCCACATCGGTAATCATTTCGGTACTCGAAGCAATAAAATATCGGCCGGAAATAGTCAGAATCAACACCAGAACCAGCAAAACGATGAGGCCGACTGTAGCCACGACCGTCAAATCGTGCTGCTTGTTTTCCACTTCCAAGCTCAAACGTTCGCCAAGACCTTTGGCAACGGTATTGACCTTGGCCTGCGCCACAAACACCAGATTTTGCGCCACAACAATAACATTTTTAGCCTGATTGGCGGGAATCGCGCCGCTGACGATACTCTGCCCCATCTTGACCACTTCGCGCATCAAACCGGACACTTCTTTCAGCTCAGTAATCTCGTCCGGCAACAAATTCTTCGAGCCCAGCAGCTTTTTATACAAGCCGGTGAAGGTGTCGGAGCGGGCTTTCAATTTTTCCGCATCGGCTTTATTGCCGGTTAGGCTGAAATCGTTCAGCGGCACAAGCACACTTGCCAGCGAAGCACGAAAACGCTCCAAATCGACCTGTTCGCTATACAAACTGGTGATTGAAGTTACATTTTCGTTTGCTTTATTTGCCGCAAACAGCGCTGTGCCAATCAATACGACCAGCATGACGACCGATAACCACACATTCTGGTTTGCGCGTTTGCGCAGACTTGTTACCGCCATTTCATTCCTCCCGCGAATCCTTTCTCGGTTTAACGCTCAAACTAACCTGCTTGCCGCATCTTCGCCACTGCCAATATGCTATCATCGGCAAAGCCTATTCTTGCAGCAATGCTTGCACATCTAAGACATCGTAAGCCATTCCCTGCACATTCAGTCGGCCACGCAAACTTGTTACATCCGTTTCTGCCAGCGTCTCAAAATCGTGTTCGCTTACCCGGTGAATAGCCGGCACAGCATCGACACGCAACGCTACACGCATGCGGTTGTGGCGTAACACGATATAGCGTGTTGCATCGCTATCCGGCGCTGCTGCTTCAGGCAAAGACAGCTGCCTTCCCGGCTCAATCACACAAACAATCTGACCATGAATATTGGCCATGCCGAGCAGATGATTCGGGGCCATTGGCACTGGCGTTAATGGCATAGGACGAACGATTTCAGCCGCATCTTTCACCGGCAGTAAAAAATCGCGTCCACCCATGCGCAGTTGCAAAAGGTAGACATATTCGGTCGTGAATTCAGTTTCGGCAATCTCCGGGGCGACATCGGCAAGGCCATCCGCCGATGCCTGATTTATCTGCACTTCGCTGCCCGAACTAGCCATCTCTCCGCTTTCATCCATTCTGTATTTCCCCCTGCACTGCCAAACGCATGCGCCGATACATGCCCATAATTTTCTTCACCCGCGCCTGCAATTTCAACGGTTCCACCGGCTTGATAAGATAATCGTCGGCCCCGGTTTCCAGACTCTTCACCTCGTCTTCTTCATTATCGCGTGAGGTTAGCAAAATCACCGGCATACCGTCGAATTTTCCTTGCTCGCGAATGTGCTGCACCAACTCCGGCCCGGCCATATGCGGCATTTCGAAATCGGTCAGCACCAAGTCGAAGACATCCGTTTGCAACATACGCCAAGCTTCCTGCCCATCTTCGGCTTCAATCACAGTATAACCCTGCGCTTCGAGCACGAATTTCACAAGATGGCGCACACTTCCTGAATCATCGACAATCAACACCCGCGCCTGCCCGGCCTTGGTCGGATCAAGATCGCTGGCACGATTCCGGCGCGCCTTGGCCACCGTCATCGAAATCAAACGCCCGTCGGCGAGGCGTTCGCTCAATCTAAAACCTTCCGGCGGCACGCCGACATGCATCACCTCGGCAATACTGGTAATGCCCTGCAAGGCTTTGTCCAAACCGTCTTCAAACAAGGTTAACATGCCTTCTTCGCGCGCCAGACGTAAAAGATCGCGGGCCACAGCCCCCTTGCCGATCAAATCGCGCATTTGATCGGTAACATACAGCACCTCGTGCACCCCGACACGCCCTTTATAGCCAATATCTGCGCACTGCGGACAGCCCTTGGGCGTGTAAAACGTCATGCCGTCGGGAATACCAAAACGCTCGCGCAATTCATCCGATGGCACTTCCTCCACCTTACAATTCGGGCACAACCGGCGCACCAAACGCTGTGCGACAACCATATTCAACGCCGCCGAAAGGCTCGGCCCGTCAAGACCCATTTCCAACAATCGACTAATCGTCGATGGCGCATCGTTGGTATGCAGCGTGGACAGCACAAGATGGCCGGTCTGCGCCGCATGCAAAGCGATTTCCGCCGTTTCCGCATCGCGAATTTCACCGACCATCACCACATCCGGATCCTGCCGTAAAATAGAGCGCAAGGCAGCGGCAAAGGTCATGCCCGCCGTCGGGTTCACCTGCACCTGATTGATGCCCTTGATTTGAAACTCGACCGGGTCTTCAACGGTGACGATATTGGTTTCATGGTTGTTGATGCTGTTTAAAAAGGAATACAGCGTCGTGGTTTTGCCGCTGCCCGTCGGCCCGGTCACCAGCACCGCGCCTGTCGGCCTGCTGATGCAATCACGGACGCGCGTATCGGCTTGTTTTTCAAAGCCGAGAATATCCAGCGATAGCGACAAACCGCTTTTATCCAGAATACGCATGACTACTTTCTCGCCGTGCATGGATGGCAGCGTCGAAACACGCAAATCGAAATATTTTTCCCAAATCCGGATGCGCGTGCGCCCGTCCTGCGGGATGCGCGAATTGGAAATATCCAATTCGGACATAATTTTAATGCGGGATGCAACCAGCGAATGGATTTTGGACGGAAATTTAACCGTCGGATGCAATTTACCATCCAAACGCATGCGTACCACGCTGCCCGACTCGCCGGGTTCGATATGAATATCGGAGGCCTTCATTTTCAGAGCCTTGACCAAAATACCGTTAACCAGCTTGATGATCGGCGAATCGCCAGCACCGCGCTGAATATCGTCCAGACTCATCTCTTCGCGCTCGTCATCTTGCGTTTCCAGAATATCCGGCTCGTCCACTTCGTCCATATCCATACCGAAGCCGTCTTCGCTCTGATACAACTCCTGAATACGCTTCTGTACGGCTTCCGGCTCGGCAAAACAGGGCATGATTTTCTTGCCCAGTTTAAAACGCATGGCATCCAGCGCCGAAAAATCGAGCGGATCGACCATGGCTACGGCCACATGCGAATCAGCTTCGTCGATGGGAATGAATTGATGTTCGCGGCAAAATGCCTCACCGCAGCGATCAAGCAACTCCTGTTCCGGATTAATCACCGAAACATCAAGATAAGGTAATTTATGCAACGCCGCCAAGGTGCGCAACACACTGTCGGCATCGACACCGCCCACCTTGAGCAACACTGGCAAAAGCTTGCAATGTTGTTCCGTCTGCGCAGCCGCCGCCTGAGCAATCTGCGCCTCGGTAACCACACCTGCTTCGAGCAATTGGCGTTGTAATTTAAGCAGCATAATCAGCCATACTGCCCGCTTGTTTCCGCAGGGATTGTTTTCGTAGCTTGTTTTTCCTCAAATCCCCCCGCATCAAGCCACCATAGACACGCATTACAAACACCTCGCCTCCTTGCCAGTCAGTCCGTCCGCAGCCAAATATCCAATGTGCGGCACAAAATTGCAAGGTATGTGTGCTGCCCCTGCAAATCCGTGCGCTGTGACACACATGATATAAATCACTTTACGCTACCCGCAAGGCCGCTATCTTTCGTCAATGTTCATTGTGAAAAACATCCGCCTCATCATACTGCAAAAACGCAGCGCACCTATCGCTCTCATCACCAGCATGCTTTTTCTGTCGGCATGCTCGACTGCCCTGCATAGCAAAACAACCAATGCCGCGAAGGATGTAGCCACAATTCAAAGCACTACCGATTTTCAGGCAAGTTCTGACGGCTCAATCCGTTATCCGGAGCAAACCGCCGCAACACCGTTGCCAATCGCAACAACAAGCGCCGCCGCCAATCCGTTGCTCGAAGGTCTTTCATCGCGCGATTTGGCGCGCGTGCAAGCCGAAGCCAAACGCATGTATGCCAAACACTGGAAAAACGTTTCCGAACGCTCCCGCTATGTGCGCGCACGCGTTTTACCGATTATTGAACAAATGCATGCACCGAAACAGTTAGAGGTCGTACCGGTCGCCGAATCCGGTTACAACCCGTATGCTTTCTCGTCGGCCGGGGCGACAGGCTTATGGCAAGTGATGCCCGGCACAGCGCGCGTACTCGGCATGAAAGCGCCAGCCGGTTACGATTCGCGCCGTCATGTTGAGAGCAGCACGCGCGGCGGTGTGCAATATCTTCTTAATATGCATGCTATTTTCGGCAACTGGCCGACTGCTTTTGCTGCCTATCACCGTGGCCCCGGCAGCATGAAAAAACGCCTGCGCCTTCATCCGTGGCAACCACAGGATGGTCTCGACCGTATGCCTGTACCACTGGTCACCCGCACTTATGTGCGCGGCATTCTTGGCCTTTCCATTCTTTTGCAGCGCCATGTCTGGCAATTCCCCGAAGCATGGGAAACACATAAAGTAACACTGAACGGGCCGCTTGATGTCAACCTTCTAGCGCAAGCGGCAGGCATCAGCCGCAACGAAATTTACCGCTTCAATCCGGGCCTCAATCACAGCCAGTATTTGAAACACCAAGTTACCCTGCATGTGCCGGAATCAATGATTGAGCCTTTATTGAGCAGTGTCGGGCAGGCCGCACCGGCCTATGTCCTCACCCGTGTGCGCCGTGGCGACAGCCTGTGGCGTTTGGCCCGCCGCTACCACACCAGCGTGCACGATTTGAAACGCATCAATCCGGGCATCGGCAAATTGCTGCATCCCGGTCAGCGCATCAATGTGCCGAGCAGAGGGCTTAATTCGGCGCATCCGCCGCTCAATCCGCTGCTCGCACAAGGCCGCCGCATTCATTACCGGGTCCGTAGCGGCGACAGCCTGTGGCGCATCGCCAAACGCTTCGGCAGCACCCCCGCCGCCATCGCCCGTGCCAACAGTATCCGGCGCAGCAAAACCCTGCATCCCGGCGACCGCTTGTGGGTTCTGGCGCGCGCCCGACCTTCCTGAAGCCGGGTTTACACCTTGCAACGCCATTCACTCCACCTTCTCTTCATTGCGTTTATTTTCGTAGCTTGCTCCGAAAATCATCAGCAAAACGAATCTGCTGCGCCAAGTGTCGCACCGGCAGCAGCCGTTGCCGCCGAACCGGTGCGCGGCGACCGTCTCGTTTCGGCCAGCATCGGCGATGCCAGCAATCTGATTCCGATGATCGCTGGTGATGCCTCCAGCCATGCTATTGCCGGACAAATGTATTTATCGCTGCTTAAATACGATAAAAACCTCGATTTGACCGGCCAACTGGCCGAATCATGGCAGGTGGCGGACGATAATCTGTCCATCACCTTCCATTTGCGCCCCGATCTGACGTGGAGCGACGGCAAGCCGCTGACCAGCGCCGACTGCGCCTTCACCCTGAATCTGCTGCTCGATGAACACACGCAAAGCGCCTACAAATCCGATTACGCCAAGGTCAAAGGCGTCGAAACGCCGGATGCGCGCACCTTTGTCGTGCATTATGCGGAACCCTATTCTCCGGCGCTTACTTCTTGGACCGGACTGGCGATTTTGCCGCAACACGTCTTCAAAGGCGTGAATATTATGAAAACCGATTTATCGCGCCATCCGCAGGCCACCATCGGCCCGTATTTTCTCGCCGAATGGCAGGCGCAGCAATCGATTCTACTCAAAGCCAATCCTGATTATTTCGACGGTCCGGTGTGGATCGGCGAACGCATGACGCGCATCATCCCCGATTCGGCCACCCAGTTTCTCGAACTCTCCGCCGGACATTTGGACAGCATGGGCCTGACGCCGACCCAATACCGGCGGCTGTTTGAACAAAAAAAACAACTCAAACGCGATTACCAGCGCTACAAATACCTCGATTTCGGCTACACCTATCTGGGTTTCAATCTTAAACGCGCGCCGTTCGACGATGCGCGCGTGCGCCGCGCGATTGCTTATGCCATCGATCGCCAGGAAATCGTCGATGGCGTGCTGCTCGGCCTCGGCGAAGTCATTGCCACGCCGTACAAACCCGGCACTTATTGGGTCAATCAAAGCATCAAGGTGCGCCCGTTCAATCAGCAAAAAGCGAAAGAACTGCTGCGCCAAGCCGGTTGGCAGGACAACAACGGCGTGCTGGAAAAAGACGGCAAGCCGCTGAGCTTTACGATTCTCACCAACAACGGCAACAAACAACGCGCCGATACCGCCACCATCATCCAGCAGCGGCTGAAAAACATCGGCGTCACCGTCAAGGTGCGCCTTGTCGAATGGTCGGCGTTTATCGAAAACTTTATTAACAAGCGCAACTTCGATGCGGTGATTCTCGGCTGGTCGCTGTCGCCGGAGCCGGATCAGTTCAGCATCTGGCATTCATCGCAAACCGGCGCGCGCGAATTCAATTTCCTGTCTTATAACAATCCTGAAGTCGATGCCGCACTGGTTGCCGCCACCAAGACCTTCGATAAAGCCGAACGCAAGCAGTTTTACGATGTCGTGCAGCAACAGATTCATCAGGATGTGCCGGTGGTTTTCCTTTATGCCCCCTACTCGCTGCCGGTCTTCCACAAACGCATTCGCGGCATCAAACCGGCCCCCGCCGGCATCGGCTACAACAGCGAGCACTGGTTTGTACCCAAAGCGGAGCAAAAGTATCAGCTAAGTATCAAACCCTGATTGCTGCATAAACGCCGCGAATTTCACGCTTTACGCATGTAAATGGTGAAATCGTTATCCAGATAATCATCCATCAGGCGCACATTCGCACACAGGCCTTGGCAATAATCGACTATTTCCTGCGGCAAAAAGCTTTGCAAATCGTGTGCGTTTAAACTGCGCGCATCCAACAGATTGAATGCCAGCCCGTTGCGGCATAGTTCAAACATACATGCAATCGTCCGACGTGCGTATGCGCCGTCGTCGTGCAATTGCTCGTTCAGCGCCCCGGAAAGCAGCACCCAATCGAAGGATTGCGGCTTAAAATCGAAATCGGCCAATTCGCCGCACAGCAGTGTCGCACCCGGATGCTTTTCTTGTGCCACGCAAATCAAATCGGGCGATAAATCAATACCGGTAAAATCAACAAGCATGCCCTGCGCATCGAACCAGCGTTTCAAATCACCGAAACCGCAACCGACATCAAGCAACGAATCGCCCGATTCAATACCGATCTCCGCCAACACCCGGAAACGAATTTCCTGAATCTCGCGGCTGCTCCAGTACAATGCATTGGCGTGATGCCCGTAACGCGTCAGGCTATCCCGGTGCTTGTCGATGATGCGCTTGCGCTGCTCTTTTTGCATATTAGAAATATACCTAACGCATCCATTTGGCGCTAGACGCCGTTATAAAGCTCTATTTCGTCAGTGAAATAAACAATTCCGGCAGGCGTTCCGGCAAGCGATCGACATGATCGATAATCGTATACTGGCGACCGAAAATATCGGCCACATATTCATCGGCTTTCGGGTCGAGATTGATGCAGTAGGTGTAAATACCGTCCTGATCCAACTCATTCACCGCTTGTCTGGCATCCTGAATCAACAATTGCTCGTCATCGACATCAATATCGGCCGGCTCGCCGTCGGTAAGAATCAGCATTAGCTTTTTATCGGCTTGTTGTGCCTTTAAATAATGCGCGGCATGGCGCATCGCACCGCCCATGCGCGTGGAATACGCGGCTTCCATTGAGGCCAAGCGCGACTTCACTTCATCGTCCCAACCCTCCGAAAAACCTTTGATATGATAATAACGCACATCGTGACGGGTATTGGAATGGAAGCCGGCAATGGCAAACGGGTCTTTCACCTGATCAATCGACCAAGCAAGCAGCGAAACCGCCTCTTGCGACAGTTCGAGGATGGTCTGATTGCATCCGGCGGCTTTTTCATCCAGCGATTGCGATAAATCAAGCAACAGCATCACCGCGATATTCCGCCCGTCCGTGCGGTGACTCATGTTGATGCGTGGATCGGGCGCTGCACCGCCTTTGGAATCAATCAGCGAACGCACCGCCACATCCAAATCAAGCTCGGAACCCTCTTCCTGATAACGAATGCGCACCTTGTCCTGCGGCTTGAGCATATCCAGCATCTGTTTCAGACGTTTGGCCAGCGCACTGTGCTTGGCCAGCAAATTGTCGATGACCACGGCATTGCCGCGCGGCTGCAAACCCTCGTACACACTCACCCAATCGGGACGATAATGCTGCGCATTGTAATCCCATTCGTGATAATGGCGCGGCGGCAGGGAATCGATTTCATCGTCATTGGAATGGTCTTTGAGATGCTCGAAGGTGTCTTCCTCGTCGTCGCCCTGTTCGATATAAATCCACAAATGGCGGTTATCGTCGCGGTAATCGACTTCCGTGTTGTCGAAATAGGTATTCGGCGAGGCATCGGTCTGCCTGCGTGTGCGGGCGATAAACGAAAGTGCAATATCGGCCATCGCAGCACTGCTTGATTCGCCCTCTTTCATGGCCTCGAAGAAACGCTGCACAAACCCACGAATCACCTCGTTCTCAACCTGATAATCGGGGTCAAGGATAGCTCTGGAAACAATCGCCAAGCGCAATTGAATCAGCGATCTGTCCTCCAGCGCCAAATCCTCCTGCTTGGGAATCGGATGCAGTGCTAAAAACAACTTATGCAACCCCGGATAACGCTGCATGGCCAGATATTCGACACGCGAATCCTCAAAAACCTCCACAGCAATGCGTTGGAACGGACTCCAGTTATCGACAATCATCTGCTGGCTCCAACGGCGATGCGCCGCCATATGCGCCAAGGCTGCGCGGTAACGATTGATGCCGGAAACACCGCGATCGTCGTCGTAGGCATCGGGCAAACGGATACCATATTTATCGTAATACGGCATCGGCTTGCGTAATTCGTCGAAAGCCAGCGAATACGGCACTAAATAATCCGATTCCTGCCATAATCCGCGTAAATAGGCATCGAGTTTGCGTTCGTTATCGACCATCAACGTGCCATGCCGTTCGCGCTGCATCACCGCATGCGCATCGGCCGATTGCAGGCAGAAATAATCAATCTGGCGATCCGGATGATTATTGTAATACTGGATACCGTAATCGACCCAATTCTTAAAGCCCTCGAGCGATAGTTCTGTGAGCAAACGCGGCGCTTGCTTGAGCAATTCCGGCAAGCCGGGACTGGGGAACGTCGTATGGTGGCCATGCACAGAACCGGAGGTTTTCTCCATCATATCGCGGATGATTTCAATATATTGCTTGAATACTTCATAGCTATGCAAGCGGCGTGCAACCGCGCCGATGGTCTGCAAAAACGGCACCATCGCCTTGAAATTGGTATGCGTGGACATGTAATGCGCAAATTCGCGCATATCCTCCAATGCCTGTTCACCGACCAGCTCGGCAACACCGGGCGCTTCTTCCAGATAAACCAAAAGCGGCTCCGGGCCGCGCCCCATTTTACCAAGAAAACGGGCATTTTCGATATAACTGACCAGCCCTTGCTCGGAAAGCAGCGCCTTCGCCTCTTCCATGCAGGCGTCGAAAACACGATCCACCTGCGCGAAATTACAGCCCAGCTTCTGCCAGTACATTTCAACGTCCATGCGCCTTTCGGTCGTTTCAATCATCTCACATCACCGGTCTGAACATCATCTGTAACGCGTTATCCGACAATTAACCGAACACCGCATCAATGGCGTGATCCAAGGTATCACGAATATCGGCATCATCGGTAATCGGACGCACCAAGGCCATACGGCAAGCCGATTTCGGCTCGATACCGCCTTTAATCAGCGCTGCGGCATAGGTCAGCAAACGGGTGGAAATGCCTTCGTCCAAACCGTGCCCCTTCAGATTGCGCGCTGTGCCGCCGATCTGAACCAATTTCGCCGCCAGTTCTTCATCAATGCCTGTTTCTTTGGCGACAATGCCTGTTTCAACCGCTTCGGAAGGATAGTCGAACTCCAGTCCGGCAAAACGCTGCTTGGTGGACTGCTTCAAATCCTTCATCAGACTTTGATAGCCGGGGTTGTAGGAAATCACCAGTTGAAAATCATCGTGCGCTTCAATCAATTCGCCTTTTTTATCCAAGGGAAGCGTGCGCCGGTGATCGGTTAGCGGGTGAATCACCACCGTCGTGTCCTGACGTGCTTCGACCACTTCATCAAGATAACAAATCGCCCCGATGCGCGCCGCCGTGGTTAAAGGACCATCCAGCCAGCGTGTACCGTTGGCATCGAGCAAATAACGCCCAACCAAATCGGAAGCCGTCATATCTTCATTACAGGCCACTGTGATGAGCGGTTTGCCAAGTTTCCATGCCATATGCTCGATAAAACGCGATTTACCGCAGCCTGTCGGGCCTTTGACCATCACCGGCAGACGCGCCGCATAAGCCGCCTCATAAAGTTCCACTTCATCAAACTGCGGCTGATAAAACGGCTCTTCTGAAATCTTGTATTGTTCCTTGTCGGTCATCGCTCGGCTCCTCTGCATCTTTTTCTTGGTGGAGTAGTGTACCTATTTTTGACAAAAAGACATGTCCAATGAAATGAAGCAAAATTGATGTTCTCAAACCCTGAAAAAGCGCGTATGATATAAACGTATTTGGCAAAGTCGTTTCGACCTCCCCCAAACACACACATACCAACTTCGGGGCAGCTACTATGAACACAAAACAAACAAAATATGTATACGCTTTCACAGAAGGCGACGGCAAGAACAAACAACTGCTCGGCGGCAAAGGCGCGAATTTGTGTGAAATGACGCAAATCGGCCTGAACGTGCCACCGGGTTTCACCATCTCGACCGAAGCCTGCCTGCGCTATCTCGATTCGGGTCACACCCTGCCGGAGGGTACTATGCAGGAAGTCCGGGAGCAGATGGCAGCACTTGAAAAAGCAACCGGAAAACTGTTCGGCGATGCACACAATCCGTTGCTGGTTTCGGTGCGTTCCGGCTCGGCCATTTCCATGCCGGGCATGATGGATACTATCCTCAACCTGGGCATGAACAGCGATACGCTGAACGGCGAAATCGAACAAACCGGCGACGAACGTTTCGCCTACGATGCCTACCGCCGTTTTATCCAATTGTTTGGCAAGGTAGCGCTTGGTATTGCCGATGAATTGTTCGATGAACCGTTCGAAGCCATCAAAAAACGCGAAGGCATCAAAGAAGATGTTGGACTTAGCGCCGAACATTTGAAAGAAATATCCGAGGTATTCCTCGAAGTTGTCCACGGCCAAACCGGTCGTCCCTTCCCGGAAGACCCGTACGAGCAGTTGGAAGTCGCCATTAAAGCCGTTTTCGATTCTTGGTCGGGCAAGCGCGCCGTGGATTATCGCCGTGAATTCAATATCACCCCCGATATGGCCAACGGCACAGCTGTCAATGTTTGCACCATGGTCTTCGGCAATCGCGGCAACGATTCGGCCACCGGCGTGGCCTTCACACGCAATCCGGGCACCGGTGAAAACGTCTTTTACGGCGAATATCTGGTCAATGCACAGGGCGAAGATGTAGTTGCCGGCATCCGCACCCCAAAACCCATTGCCCAAATGGCCGACGAAATGCCCGATCTGCACCGCCAACTGGAAGAATTGCGCAGCAAACTCGAAAAACATTATGCCGAGGTGCAGGATTTCGAGTTCACCATCGAAAAAGGCGTGCTTTACTGCCTGCAAACCCGCAATGGCAAAATGAATACGCAAGCCATGGTGCGCACCTCGGTCGATCTGGTCGAAGAAGGCCTGATTTCCAAAGAAGCCGCACTGCTGCGCATCAATCCCGAATCACTGGAGCAAATGCTGTTTCCGCGCCTTGATCCCAGGGCCAATGCCGAACCCTTGGCAAGCGGTCTGCCCGCCAGTCCGGGAGCGGCTTGCGGGCATGTGGTCTTCGATGCCGACCGCGCCGAAGCACAGGGCAGCACCGGTAAACAGGTTATTTTGCTGCGCGAAGAAACCAAACCGGAAGATATTCACGGTTTTTTCGCCTCACAAGCCATTTTGACCAGTCGCGGCGGTAAAACCAGCCATGCCGCAGTGGTCGCACGCGGCATGGGCAAACCCTGTGTGGCCGGAGCCGAAGGTATCGAAGTCGATGTCATGGCACGGCGCGCCCATATCGGCGATGTGATCATCAAAGAAGGCGATGTAATCACCATCGACGGTACCAGCGGCAACGTCTATTTGGGTGCAGTACCGACCGTGGAATCCGAATTCAGCGAGCAATTGAAAACCCTGCTCGCATGGGCCGATAACGAGGCCAAGCTAAAGGTGATGGCCAATGCAGACATCCCCGAAGATGCCGAACGCGCCCTGAAATACGGTGCGATGGGCATCGGGCTGTGCCGTACTGAACGCATGTTCAATGCCTCCGATCGCTTGCCTATCGTACTGGAAATGATTGTCTCGGATTCCCTTGAAGAACGGCAGGCAGCACTGGATAAACTGCTGCCGATTCAGCGGCAGGATTTTATCGAATTATTCACCACCATGTCGCCGAATTCGGTTACCGTGCGTCTTCTTGATCCGCCGATTCACGAATTTCTGCCATCCGAGCAGCAATTGATTTCCGATCTGCAACAACTGCGACACCTGCGCAATGCCATGCGCGGTTCGGAAATTCTCGCCGATACCATCAGCCTGCTTTATCCGGGCGGCATTCCGGAAGGTGGTCTGCCGCAGGTTTTACAGGTGGCCGATTCTTCCGTAGTCGATGAAGCCATTGAGAAAAAGCAGGCAATACTGAAAAAAGTACGCACCCTGTTTGAGGTCAACCCGATGCTCGGGCATCGCGGTGTACGGCTGGGTATCACCTACCCGGAAATCTATGCGATGCAAATTCGCGCCATCCTCGAAGCCGCCTGCGCATGTCAAAAACAAGGCATCGAAGTGCATCCCGAAATCATGGTGCCGCAGGTCTGCACCTCGGAAGAACTCAAATCCGTGCGTCGGCATGTGGAAACAATCCGCGCACAAGTCGCTAGCGATTGCGGCATCGAACCTGAATTCAAATTCGGCACGATGATCGAAGTGGTGCGCGCTTGCATGCGTGCCGGAACATTGGCCGAAGAAGTGGAATTTTTCAGCTTCGGCACCAACGACCTGACGCAAGCCTCCTTCTCATTCTCACGCGAAGATGCCGAGAACAAATTCCTGCCGATGTATAATGAAGTGGGCATCCTGCAGGACAATCCGTTTGAAGTTCTTGATGCGAACGGCGTCGGTAAACTGATGGATCTGGCTATCGGCTGGGGCCGGGAAGTGAAACCGGGGATGAAGGTCGGCATCTGCGGCGAACACGGCGGCCATCCGGCCTCCATCCGCTTCTGCCACAATATCGGCCTGACTTATGTGTCCTGTTCGGGACCACGTGTGCCGATTGCAAGACTGGCCGCAGCTCACGCGGCGTTGTTAGAAAATTAACCAATCGCAATCACCGATAAAACCCCGCTTCGGCGGGGCTTAACTGACTTCGGCACAAGGATAAAAATACGCGCACAAAAAAAAGGCCTCCACACAAGTGGAGGCCTTTTCATGTTGTTGACTAAAACGTCGGTGCTTATTTATGCGCGCCGATTTTTTCACGCCAGTCAGGGTAAATCTTGTCGGCATCACCCGGGAAGGAATCGAATGCACGTGCAAACTCTTTATGTGTTTTCGCGTATTCAATCGGATCCGCACCCTCTTTCCAGCAATCGTAGGCCTGGCCCAGTGATTTACCACCAGCTGCCGGACTGTCGATATGACCGAAAGCACCACCACCGCAGGTATTGATAACATTGCCGTGACCCAGATTCTCGAAGAAGCCAGGCAGACGCAATGCATTCATACCACCGGAGATGATTGGGCAAGTCGGTTTCATGCCATACCATTTCTGGTTGAAATAATGACCCATGCACTCATCGCGCTCAAGCATGTAAGCCAGCACAGTTTCAGCGCCATGACCTTCCATTTTACCGTAACCCATGGTTCCCGTATGAATACCGGAAGCACCCTGCAAACGGGAGAGCTTCATGTAGCACAACGGATCCATGCCCATTGGCGACTTATAAGAAGTCAACGCACCATGACCGGCACGATGGAAATGCAGGAAGGTGTCCGGGAATGCGCGACGGGCGGTAGTGACACCGGCAGGACCGGTCACAAAACCGTCGATCAGGAAGGCAACATGCTTTTCATTGCCGTATTTAGCAAAGGATTCCAGAATGAATTCACCACGCTTGATGCACTCGCCGTGAAAATCGGCTGTTGCATTGGCGGAGAACAGCTTGGCTTCGCCGGTTTCCTGCTGGGCACGATCCATGGTCTCGGCAACCATCGGAATGACAGTTTCCATCGGGCAGAACGGCTGATTGGCCTGCGGCTCGTCGTTCTTGATGAAATCGCCGCCCAACCAGAAGTCATAACATGCTTTGGCAAATGGCTCTGGACGCAGACCCAACTTCGGCTTAATAATCGTACCGGAAATATAACCGCCATCCACTTCAGGACGACCCAATACTTTCCACAGATCAGCAATACCTGTGCTTGGACCATCAAATTTTCTGATCATGCATTCCGGAACCATGAAATCGAGCATGCGCAGACCCAAATGATCGCCCATACCCTGGTTATTACCCAGAATCAGCGACCACATGTGTGACACGTTGAAATGACCATCAATCAAATTCGGATCGAACAAATCGACCGGATAAGCAACCTTCATCAGGCCGCCGCCTGTGACGGGGTGATCACCAAATGCTGTTTCATCAATGTCATACACAAGTGCATCCACACCACGGGTGAAATCATCCGTCGTGGATACTTCCACATTCGTACCGGTTGAAGATTCAGCGGCAATATGCGCTGCGACTTCCAAGAAGCCATAGCCTTCAGCTGGGATTAGTTTATAAGCAACAAGTAGATGCTTGCCGCCTGCGATCAGGTCTTCTTCATTGAGACTCAGATCGGCGTAACGATTCGATTGATCCATTAGGTAATTCCTCCAAGTTTATTTTTAATGACAGGAAGCGTTGCCCCCTCTCCATCGCGGCAAAGCAGCTTATACCTCTTCACCAACAATGGGAAGTCTAAAAACATCTTCCATAATGTAAAATCAGAGCTTATGATGCATTCCATAATCTTTACTTATGGAAGGTCTGATGAATGTTACGCTGAAACAATTAAAAATATTGGAAGCCATTATCAGCCGCCGCAGTTATACCGAAGCCGCCAAGGCGTTATTTATGAGCCAGCCAGCCATTTCCATGCAAATCAAGCAAATGGAGCAACACATTGGCCTGCCGCTGTTCGAACGCGAAGGCAAGCGGGTCGTGGCAACGCAAGCTGCGAACGAATTGCTTTATTATGCACAAAATATCCGCCAGCAACTCGATGAAGCCGCGCAGGTCATGGAAGAACTCAAAGGCATGCAGCGCGGCAAATTGCACTTGACCATGGCCTCGACCGCCAATTATTTCGCGCCGCAATTGATTGCCGCCTTTCATCATGAATATCCGGCAGCACAAGTGACCTTGGATGTCACCAATCGCACCGGCCTGCTGGATGCGCTGGATAATAATATCACCGACATGGCCATCATGGGTCAGCCGCCGACAGGACACAACATCACCGGGATTCCGTTCATTGATAATCCGCTGGTGGTCGTCGCTGCGCCATCACACCCGCTGACAAAACGCGCGCATATTCCGCTGGCCGAACTTGCCGACGAACCGTTTATTGTCCGTGAAAGCGATTCGGGAACGCGTATTGCCGCCGAGCGTTTTTTCGCCAAACACGACTTACAACTACGCACCGGCATGGAAATGAACCGTTCCGAGGCCATCAAACAGGCGGTGATGGCGGAATTGGGCCTAGGTATCGTATCACTGCACACCATCGATATGGAACTGGCACTCAAACGCTTGTGCATTCTCAAGGTCGAAGACTTCCCGATTATGCGCCAGTGGCATATTGTGCACAGAAACGGCGAACGATTCGCGGCGATTCCTGAAGCATTCAAGAATTTCGTGCTGGCAAATGCCATGCAACTTATCAACATCTCGCCGTTGAAGAAAAAATCGAAAAAAGCGGAGAAACTATGACTCAATCGACAAAAAACAGCGTCACAGCCAGCCTGCAATTCGATTTTCGCGGCCAGCGTTTTTCGCCATCCGTCGATGTCGATTTGGATGCACTGATGCAAAAGCAAGGCACTATCAATCCAAGCGACCTGTACGACATGCTGGCCGCATCCATCGCAATGGATGCCTACAGACACGAATACGATGTGATGCTGATGGAAGATATTGTTTTCTCGCGGCCTTCAGGATTGGCTTGCCAATTCGTTGCCGATGGCGGGCTGGATTTCGACGCTTTTATCGAAGCATGGCAGCAGCAGCGTATTCGCCGGGCGGTTCAATGCATTGCCGAAAAGCATTTGGGTATTGAGGATTTAACGCAACACAAGCATCTAGAGCAAGCGTTGCTCGAAAGCTATCGGGCTGGCTGCAAACATGCCGTGCAGACACGGAAAAAGCCCGTGAATTCAGATAGGTTCTAAGGCAAGCTCGTTTTTCGCAAGAACAATACCGTCTTCATCGGCATACACATATTCGCCGGGATTAAACAGCACATCGGCAAAACGCAGCGGAATATCCATCACCCCCTGATTGCGCTTGGTTGTTTTGCGCGGAATCGTCGCCAATGCCTTCACACCGATATTCACCTTGCCCACATCGGCACAATCGCGGATACAACCGTTAATAATCACACCTTGCCAACCGTTCGCAGCCCCCAAAGCCGCCATCACATCACCCATCATCGCACAGCGCAGCGAAGCCGCCGAATCGACCACCAGCACCTTGCCCTTGCCGTCGCTTTCAAACGCTGCTTTTAGATAAGTATTATCCTCCAGCGCCTTTAGGGTGACAATCTGGCCGTAAAAACAGCGACGGCCACCGAAATCGCGAAAAATAGGCGCTGCCACCTGCAAATCTTCCAGATAATCGTCGTACAGATCGGTGGTTTTGAATAAACTCAAACTAATCGCCCAAGTCGGAACGGTAGGACAAGCCAACCACCGCCGCCGGAATCACCAACAGATTGACCAGCGGAACCAACATCAGAAACATCGCCGTACCGCCAAAACCCAACCAGAAGAATCGTTGTTTACGCAAGGCCTGCTTGCGCTGCTTATAATCCCAACCCTTGCGGCTGGCGCTTGTATCCATCAGCTCGAAATTCAGGAATCGTATCCCCGCATAACCCCAAATCAGCATCGCCGCCAACTGCCCGATAAGCGGAATCCAGATCACCGCCAAGGCCAGCATCCCCATCAACAATAATCCGCCCAGCGGGCGAATCGCATTGCCCAAACTCTGCACAACACCACGCATCAAACCGCGATTTTCTTCAGCAAGCGCCGTTCCCGTACGTAAAACCTCCGTGCGCTCGGCCAGCATATCCAACCACGGCGCTGCCGCCACCGTGCTCAGCATGGTGAATGAAACAGCACCGGTAAACAGTGCCAGCAACAGTGCCAACAGCCATGCGATCCACGCCAAAAACTGCCAATACCACGCATCGCCCGTCGGCATCCATAATTCGGCCATGTATTCGGCAAAGGCATAGGTTCCGAAACCGACGCCCAGCATCAACACCAGCAACAGCAATACAATCCGCCACAGCACCACGCGCAAACTCGCCTCGGCAAGCAGCCGTTGCATGCCGGAAAACAGGCTAACGCAGCCTTCAATCATCGTTGTCGGCCAATTTCAGGTCTTCGACAATGCGCTGCCCCGCGTCCATATCTTCCGCTTCGACAAAGATGCTAATATCCATCACATCCGGCAACGGCATCAACGCATGCATGCCCGCATTATCGACGCGAAAGCCGATGCCGCGCTCGTTCAATGCATCGCTGAGCACCTGCAAGGACACTGGATCGGAAAGTGTGAGTAACTTCGGCATGCCGCCAGCCTAGCCGTCAAGCAAAAAAGGACAACGGCAACCATGAAAATTATGGATATTAACCTTGATTCCCGATTGAGGCTGTGCCGGAACGGGTAAGCGCGATGTTGCGCTCGTCTCGTAAATACACAGGCTGGGAATTCACAGTCTCGCCGAGCGGCCTTCTTTGCTTCTTTCTTGGCCGCTCAAGAAAGAAGAAACGCCCAACATCCGAGAAATGGGTATACTGTCTCGCTTTTACGCAAGTTTCATATTAGCTTTTACCATCTTGATGGTACATTGATGGTGGAGAAGCCGTAAATAATAAAGGGGCTGACACCTGACTTTTAACGAGTTAAGGTGGTCATGTGTACGTAAAGTATTGTAAGTTAAGCAGAAATAAGCAGTTAGAACTGATGAAATACTTCGTCGCGGGTTCAACGGCCAGGGTGGCCGCAG
>JAJRWP010000083.1 GCA_021545645.1 Zetaproteobacteria bacterium
AGCAAGGATTATTCCGACATCAAGGACAAATTCCGTCCCGGTCACGCCGATATGACCTATTTCGAAAAATACGGCTTTCGCGATTATCGCGGCGGTGGACGCTCCTCGGCGCGCGAAACGGCAATGCGTGTGGCTGCCGGTGCGGTGGCCAGAAAACTGCTTGCCGAATCGGGGATTTCGATTCGCGGCTGGGTCGATCAAATCGGCTCGATTCGGGCCGATGCAGCGCATTTCGATGCGCAGGAAATTGCCAACAACCCGTTTTTCTGCCCGGATGCCGCTGCGGCTGCCAAAATGGCCGACTTTATGGACGATTTACGCCACCAGCACGATTCGATTGGTGCGGCGGTGGTGGTTGAGGCGCACGGCATGATTCCAGGTCTCGGCGAGCCTGTTTTCGATAAATTGGATGCCGATATTGGCAAGGCGATGCTGAGCATTCCGGCGGTGAAGGCTATCGAAATCGGTGATGGTTTTGCCTGTATTGAGACGCAGGGTTCCGAATTCGGCGATGCGATGCGCAAGGAAGGATTCGTCAGCAATCACGCCGGCGGTATTCTCGGCGGTATTTCCAACGGCGATACGATTCGTGCGCGTTTGGCGCTGAAACCCACATCCTCGATTCTCAAACCGCGCCCGACTATTGATGAGCATGGCAACGAAACGGAAATCATCACCAAGGGTAGGCACGATCCGTGTGTCGGTATTCGTGCGGTACCGATTGCCGAAGCGATGTTGGCGCTGGTTTTAGCGGATCATCTTTTGCGTCAGCGCGCCAGTCGGCTGTAGTTTATCTCTCTATTTTGAACAACATTGCACTTGCTTCAAAACTGGAACGCTTTCTCGCTGATTTGCCATTGGATGCGTGGGCCGATCAGATAAGTGCCGAGGCGCAGGCGGGTGCTACCGGCACACGCGATTTTTTGCTCACCTATATCAATGAAATGCGCGTTTCCCTACAGTTAATTGAAAGAGAAATTGATAAGCAACAGCGCATTCTTGAGGTGGGTTCCGGGCTTTGCCTGCTGAGTTTTTTTCTGAATAAAGAAGGATATAATATCGTCGCGCTGGAACCGGCATTGGGCGGTTTTGAGCTATTCGATGCCGCTAAAAAGGTAATTGCCAGGCATTTTTCTTCGATTCCACTGCAAATTCTCGAATGCACCGCCCAACAGCTGGATCCTGTTGTACACGACCGTTTTGATTTGATATTCAGCAACAATGTGCTTGAGCATATTCCGGCATGGGAAGAAGCGCTGCTGGCGATGGATGGTGTTTTGCAGGCGAGCGGGCATATGACCCACGCTTGCCCGAATTATAGCGTGCCTTACGAGCCGCATTATGGTGTTCCGGTATTTCGTCGTTTCCCTGCGCTGAGCAAACGCCTGTTTTTGCCCGCAAATGCAGATGAGGGAATATGGCAGTCGCTGAATTTTATTACTTGCCGACAGGTTGGCGCTTTTTGCGCTCGCCATGCGCTACTTTGTCGATTTAAACAGGGTTTGCTGTTCGATGCCTTGCAGCGGATCGATACAGACCCGCTTTTTCAGGCGCGGCACACAGGTTTTATTGCCAGCGCCGCTAGGTTGGTGATGCGTTCCGGTTTAGGCCGACTTGTCCGCCGGATACCCGCCTCGATGGCGACGCCGATGGTTATGCAGCTTAGCAAAGCTGCTACCGGGGGTTACTGATGGCCCAGATCACCACCGGGATTCGCAGTATTCTCTCGCACCCTGCGATGTATAATTTTACCCAGAATGCCTTGGGCGTGCGGCGTGCACGGCGTGTTTTAGCCGGTGAATATATACCACGCAAAGCCGGATTGCGCATGTTGGATATTGGTTGCGGCACAGCAGAAATCCTCGAATTTCTTCCTGAAGATATGGATTACGTCGGTTTTGATGCATCCGCAGAATATATTGCCCATGCCAAGAAGAACTTTGCGGCGCGCGGTAGTTTTTTTACCGGTCTGGTTGGTAAAGAAGAGCTGGATGGCATGGAAAAATTCGATGTTGTTCTTGCCTTCGGAGTCGTTCATCACTTGGACGATAGCGAAGCGGAGCGGCTTTTCGCCTTGGCTGCTAGGGCGCTCAACGACGATGGGCTGCTGCTGACTGTTGATCCCTGTTTTATGCCTGCTCAATCGCCCATCGCCCGTTGGTTGATTGCCCATGATCGCGGTCAGAATGTGCGCGATCAGGAAGGCTATTGCCGTTTGGCCAAGCGTTGTTTTACGCGTGTGACAAGCACGCCCCGCAACGATTTTTTACGCCTTCCGTATACCTATCTGGTCATGCAATGTCGTATTGCGGGCTCGGCCAATGAATAAACCCATTGATCTTTCGATTGTCGTCGCTTGCTATAACGAGGCGGCGCATATTCGTAAAAGCCTGCCTGAGCTTGCCGCAGTGCTGGATAAAACCGGCTTGGTTTACGAGTTGATTATTATTGATGACTGTTCGCAGGATAACACTGTGGATGTTGTGCGGCAGGTCATTCCGCAATTAGGTTTACCGGCAGGCAGAGCTACATTGCATGTGCATGCAAGCAACGTCGGTCGCGGCGGTACGGTGGCCGAAGGATTTCGTTTGGCGGCAGGGGAATTGGTCGGCTATCTGGATATCGATTTGGAAATCGGCCCGTGGTATTTGCTTCCCGCCTTGGATAAAATTCATGCCGAGCAACTGGATGGGGTGATTGCCCAGCGCATTTACAAGCTCGATTTTCATGCGACGGTGTTGGTGCGTCAGTGGATGAGCATCGTGTTTAGAAAATTGTCGCATGCCTCACTGAAATTACCGCTGACCGATGTGGCCGGCGGTTTTAAGTTCTTTAAACGGGATAAAATCCTGCCGATTCTAGATGATTGCCGCTCCGAACACTGGTTCTGGGATACCGAATTGGTGTATATCGCTTGCCGGAAAGGTCTCAATATCGGTGAAATTCCGGTGCTTTTTTTGCGTCGTCCGGCCAAGGAAAGCACGGTGCGCATGATTCCCGATACCTTGCGTCAACTTTCCGAGACCTATGCGCTTTTGCAGCGGGCAAAGACGATTTCTTTTGCGGAAAAGCCTGCTTCGGCTAGAGAAAAAGGTGCTGTGCCTGAAGGAAAAGAACATTCGCATGTCGAAAAGCATTGATTTCACCCGCACCGGGACCTTAAAGCTGCTTTGTTTTCTGGCTGCGGTTGCCATGTTGTTGCCGTTGCCGGTTATGGAATATGTTGGCGAAGAGAGTTATTACACGCTCAGTGTGATTGAGATGTGGATTAGCGGCGATTATTGGCATCATCTTATTTTCGGTGGTGTTTGGCCGAAAACCCCGATGTTTCACTGGTTTATTCTGGCCATTTGCCATGTGATTGGTCTTGAGCATGTGGATATTGCCGCGCGTCTTGTTTCCGTCTTCGCTTCTTGGGGTGCGGCTTTGGTGGCTGCATTGTTCGCCCGGCATTTGTTTCCGCAGCGGGCAAATGTTGGTTGGTTGGCGGCGCTGATTTATCTGACGATGGGCGAGATTACCTTCTGGTATGGCTGGCTGGGTTATGCGGATGCAACTTTCGCGGCGTTTTTGTTTGCCTCGATTGCCACGCTATGGCTGGCGATGGAGCGTAGGCATTTGGGTTGGTTTGTACTGTCGTTGCTGTTTGTGTCCTGTGCCTACATGACCAAAAACATTACTGCTTATGCATTGTTCGGTTTGGCTGGCATGGTGTTGATGATACGTTTTAAATGCTGGCGTCTGCTGTTGCATCCGCTGTTTATCGTGCTCGGCATATCGGCGTTGACGGTCCCGTGGTTGTATCAACATTATTTTTCGCAAACAGGTTCGAATGCCATGCTGGCGGTGGGCGACGGACTGCGTAATTTCAGCGGTTTTAATTTTATGGCTTATTTGCAGCATTGGATAAGCTATCCGGCGATTTTTATTTTCCGTTCCTTACCGCTGAGTTTGTTGTTTCTGTACTTATGGCTGGGAAAAAAACAGCGTTTTCATGTCGATGGACCACTGCTGATCCTGTGCTGGGTATTGTTGGTCTGTTTGTTGCCGTTTTGGCTTTCGGCAGCCGGTTCGCCGCGTTACCTCGTACCGCTTTACGGGCTGATTGCAATGCTGTTGACCGGTTTTTTGCTGCAACTGGACAGTAAAATGCTGCGCATGGCCATGATAAGCATGTTGGTGATTATTGTTGTTAAAATTCCATACAGCTTTGCCGTATTGCCGTATATCAAAGACTGGCGAGCGGACCACAGTCTTAAGACCGTGGTCGTGGATGTGTTGGATAAAACTCGCGGAAAGCCTGTTTATACCCGCAACGATACTGCTGTTGGGTTGAGTGTTGCCGCTTATATGAATGTGCGATTGCCGCTTGAACAGCATATTCGCTGGGATATTGTCGATA
>JAJRWP010000084.1 GCA_021545645.1 Zetaproteobacteria bacterium
ATAACGCAATGAATAGACGTAGCTGGCAATATCGGCAATATCGGTATTGCTCAATTGATGGCGTTTGCTGGTCATTAATGTGCCGGGACGACCATAACGCATGGTGTGTATCACGCCTTTCAGGTCGAGCTTGGAATAGACAAGATTCTTTGCGCCGATGCCTGTTTGCGCCCGTCCGTCTATGCCGTGGCAGGAAGAACATACGGCTTTGAAGCGTTTTTTGCCGTTGGCGAGGTTTGGCTTGTAGTCGAATGTCTGGATGTAATCAATGACCGCTTCGATTTCCAGCGGATCAAGCGAATATTTTTTGGCGGTCATGGCCGTGCCTTTTACCCCGTAGGTGATGATACGGCGCAGTTCGTCACGATTGACATATTTGGCGATAGCACGGTGATTACGCGCGGGAAACGGTTTGAGACTTTTACCAAAGGCCGTGGGCTCACCATTAGCACCATGGCAGGAGGCGCAGTTTTTCTGATATAGCGCCTTACCATCGAAACCATCGGATGCTGAAGCCAGCCCCGGCATACTTAGCAGGGCCAGTGTGGCCCCGATCATGAAGATTTTTTGCATCTTTCCTCTCCTTCCACAGATTAAGCAGCAATAGAGCTAACTATTGACCAGAGCGCCGCATAGCGCAAGGGGGACTTGTGCCATGCGGCAAACGGGAGGCTTGTTTAGCTGCGGTTGGCGGCCAAGAATTCAACAACTGCGTCGATTTCTTCAGCACTCAGCTTCTTGCCGAATTTCGGCATCATCTTGCGGCCACTGATAATGGTGGCCTTAAGTGCAGCATTATCTTTGTTCATATCTTTCACCGCCGGGCCGACTTTTTTCTTGTCGATTTTGTGGCACATGGCGCATTTTTTCTTGAAAATCTTAGCGCCGTCAACGTCAGCCATAGCAGTTTGGGCAGTCAGGCCGAAGCAAGCTGCGGCAATCATCAGAGCAAGTGTTTTTTTCATTTTTCTTCTCCTTTGGTGTTTCTCCACATGTCGTGGAGCCATGCTAGACCGGCAGGGGGTATCATCGTTAGCGGATTCTTTCCCCCTTCGGGTCTAATTATTTCCCCCATTACATCTCGACGGGGACGGATTTGGGTTTGTAAAGCCACATTTGGTACAGACAGATGAGAATCTGCAAACCGAAGGTGATGCCGACCAAACCGCCCGCCGATACAACCACATAGGCAAAATCGGGAATGACTTTGGTGATGAACCATGAGGAAATATCCAGCAACAGGAAAATGAATGGCAGCGCCACATAGGTGCGCTTCAGGGTGACGTTCATTTCGCAAAGCAGGAAGATGCGCCCGACAAAGAACAGAATAAACGCGATGCCGAACAAATGGATGTGCGATACGCGTACCAACGCTGGAATAGTTGCACCGGTATCGGTTTCGGTTAACTGCACAACATCCGCGTAGGCTGTAAGGTGCGGAATAGACATGCCGCTTTCAGCCGAATGGCACATGATGCAATTGTTGTCGAGAATGGGCTTGACCTTGGCGGTGAATTCATCTTCTTTTACCCCATGGTTAATCCAGTCGAGTATGGTTTCTTTGGCGGCTTGATTGGGTAGGTTGGGTTCCATCGGTCCGTTGATGGCTGCGCCGAGGCGGGTTTGGTTATGGCTGCCGTGATAGGCGATGACCACATCCTGAACAGACAAGCCGGGCTCGCCGTCGCGACCCTGATGGGTGTAATAAAGATTCAGCAGGGCAAAAAGATAGCCGATGCCGATGGTAATGAGGAATATTGAATCGAGGATTTTTTCGCTGACAGAAGTGTCGGAAAAACGCTTATACTTGGGCATGAAGGCCACCTTTTGATTTTTTTGGCAGGGTAGCGCCATTTAACAAAAAGTCAATGAATTCAAATAGTTGACTTCTACACTCGGGTATTGCGAAAAATCTTGTTGCAGATCCTGAATATTGTTTGTTATCGCGGTCCGATTCGGGCACATGGTTTTCATAAAAAGAAAAGGTTAGAATTCGCATGCACAGGCGGATTGCTTCAAGGACTGCGCGAGCAAAGCCGAAAACAGGGGTGATATATGTTTGGACTAGGAACAACCGAATTGCTGCTTATTTTATTGATTATCGTCCTGCTGTTCGGCGCGGCTAAATTGCCGCAGTTGGGCGCAGGGCTGGCCAAGGGAATTAAAAATTTCCGTAAAAATATGTCGGATGAAGCGCCTGCGGAAAAAGCGGGCGGCGAAGCAGACAAGAAGGAATAGGGCCTTCGTATGCCCGATATCGGGCTATTTGAACTGCTGATTATCGGCATTGTGCTGTTCCTTGTCGTCGGGCCGGAACGCATGCCGGATTTTTTCTCGCAAATTGGCCGCTGGATGCGCTACGGACGCAGTTGGATGGGCCAGTTCCGCGCAGAATTGCAGCGCGAAACATCCGATATCAGCGCGCCGCTTACCGACGCCAAAAAAGATATTGAGCAGGGCATGGATAGTCTTTCCATGACCGCCCGCGATATTGCTGCTTCGGTGCAGGAAAAAGATGTTGCCGCCGATGTGGATTCAGGCAAGGCGCAGGATAAAGATTGAGCGAAACAGCGGGATTGAACGAAACACACAGCGGTTTGCTGTCGCATTTGAAAGAGTTGCGTCGGCGGGCGATGATTGCCGGTGGTGTTTATGTGCTTGGCGTGGCCGTGTTGATGAATTGGTCGGCACCTGTGTTCAATTTCATGGCCGCACCGCTGCTTTCGGCATTACCCGCAGGCACACCGATGATTTTCTTGGGTGCGCCGGATGTGTTTTTCACTTATTTGAAAATCGCCCTGCTGGGCAGCCTGTTTATCACTTCACCGGTTACTTTTTATCAGATGTGGGCGTTTATCGCGCCGGGCCTGTATCGGCATGAGCGGCGCTTGTTCATCGGCTCGGTGATTGGCAGCGTGTTTTTATTCAGTATCGGCGGTGCGTTTGCTTATTTTGTTGTCTTTCCGCTGATTTTTCAGTTTTTTCTCGGTTTTGCCACCGAAAACATCCATGCGCTGCCAGCGATACGTGAATATCTGTCGCTATTTATGAAGCTGTTGTTCGCTTTCGGTCTGAGTTTTGAAATACCGATTATTCTTATTTTGGTCACCCGCCTTGGCCTGACAACGCCGGAACGGCTCGCCGGGCAGCGCCGTTATGTGATTGTCTGGGCGTTTATTGCCGCCGCAATTCTAACGCCGCCGGATATTATTTCGCAGGTGTTGTTGGCATTGCCTATTCTTGTGTTGTTCGAGATCGGCTTGCTGCTCGCCAAAGCAGGCAATAAAACGCCTGAAAAGACGCAAAAAGAGCAGCAGGCAGGATGATCGGCTGTGTGCGTTCCTTGACCGATTTTTATCGCCTGCCTACACTGCCCGAACCATGCGCATATCCATCACCTAATGGAGAAAGCAGAACTTTTCATGCTTGAATTCGAAAAAATAAAACGTCTTCCACCCTATGTGTTTGCGACGGTCAACCAGTTAAAAATGGAGCTTCGCCATGCTGGCGAGGATATTATCGACTTGGGCATGGGCAATCCCGATCAGCCGACACCGCAGCATATTGTCGATAAACTTTGCGAAGCCGCGCAGGACGGGCGCAATCACCGTTATTCGGTGTCGCGCGGTATTCCCGGCCTGCGGCGCGCCGTGTGCGCTTGGTATAAACGCAAATTCGATGTCGATCTCGATCCGGAAACCGAAGCGATTGCTACGATTGGCTCCAAAGAAGGCTTGGCGCATCTGGCTGTGGCTATCACCTCGCCGGGCGATTTGGTGTTGACACCGAATCCGGCCTATCCGATTCATCCCTATGGTTTCATCATCGCCGGGGCCGATATTCGCCATGTGCCTATGGGGCCGGGGCGCGATTATTTCGAGGATGTGCAGAAGGCGGTCAAGGATTCGTGGCCGAGGCCGAAGATTCTGATTGTGAATTTTCCGTCCAATCCGACGGCGCAGGTCGTGGATCTTGATTTTTACGTCAAACTGGTGGCCTTTGCGCGCGAAAACAAGCTGATTGTTATTTCCGATATTGCCTATGCGGAAATCGTCTTCGACGATTATAAATGCCCGTCGATTATGCAGGTTCCGGGGGCCAAGGATGTGGCGGTAGAATTCTATTCGCTGTCCAAAACCTACAATATGCCCGGTTGGCGTATGGGTTTTATGGTTGGCAATAAAGAAATCGTCGCCGCCCTTGGTAAAATCAAGTCGTATCTTGATTACGGTACGTTTCAGCCGCTGCAAATCGCTTCCTGCGCAGCACTCAACGGGCCGCAGGAATGCGTCGAAGAGATTCGCCTGATGTATCAGTCGCGCCGCGATGTGATGATCGACGGCCTGCACAAAATGGGCTGGATGGCCGAAAATCCAAAAGCCAGCATGTTTGTCTGGGCGGAAATCCCCGATGAATTCAAAGAACTCGGTTCGCTGGAGTTTTCCAAACGCATGCTCAAAGAGGGTGGGGTGGCTGTTTCTCCCGGCATTGGCTTCGGCGATTACGGTGATAACTATGTGCGTATCGCATTGATTGAGAACGAACACAGAACCAGACAGGCACTGCGCGGCATGCGCCAGTTTCTAAACGCCGGAAGTTAGGAGAACGATGTTGAATGAAATAAGAGTAGGGCTTTTAGGGCTGGGCACAATTGGCACAGGGGTTGCGCGCATTCTGATTGAACAACAGGAATTGATGCGGCGTCGATTGGGCAAAACCGTGCGCTTGGTGGCGGCGGCGGATCGTGATTTGGACCGTGACCGTGGTCTGGATTTCAGCGGTGTGCGTCTTAGCGACGATGCCAAGGATATTTTGACTGCCGACGATGTCGATTTGGTGGTCGAACTAATCGGTGGTTACGAACCGGCGCGCAGCTTTGTTGTCACAGCTCTTGAGCACGGCAAGCATGCGGTGACCGCCAATAAAGCGTTGATTGCCAAGCATGGCGAAGAACTTTTTCCGCTGGCCGCGAAAAACGGCGTGGCGATTGGCTTCGAGGCGGCGGTCGGCGGCGGTATTCCGTGTTTAAAAGCCTTGCGCGAAGGCTGTGCGGCCAATGCCGTGCTGTCGGTTTACGGCATTTTGAACGGAACCTGCAATTTTATTCTGACAAAAATGGAAAATGAGGGCGCGGATTACGCCGATGTGCTTAAAGAGGCGCAGGAATTGGGTTATGCCGAAGCCGATCCGACCTTCGATGTCGAAGGCATTGATACGGCACACAAGTTGTCGATTCTGGCAGCCATGGCTTTTGGTTCGAAGATTAAATTCGACGAGGTGTTTACCGAAGGCATCAGTAAGATTACCGCCTCCGATATCGAATCGGCAGCGGAATTGGGTTACCGCATTAAATTGCTCGGTATTGCCAAGCCGCACGGCGTCGATGGCGAGGTCGAGCAAGTGGAAATGCGCGTGCACCCGACGCTGGTTCCGGTGGATTCGCAGATTGCACAAGTCTCCGATTCGTACAACGCGGTGATGGTGTCCGGCGATTTTGTCGAGCACACGATGTATTTCGGGCGTGGTGCGGGCGAGCGGCCAACAGCCTCGGCGGTGGTTGCCGATATTATGGATATTGCGCGTGTTTGTTCGGGCGATGCGCCGGACGGCGTGGATAAATTAGCGCCGCCGATGGCGTTCTGCGAAAATGAGCGGCGCGAGCTGCCGACCTTGCCGATGGCCGATGTGCAATGCGAATATTATCTGCGTTTGATGGTCAAAGATGAACCGGGCGTGATTGCTTCGGTCACCTCGATTCTCGCCGATCATCGCATCAGTTTGGAAGCGGTGCTGCAAAAAGAACGCAGTGCGGCGCAGCATGTGCCGGTGATTATGCTCACCCACGAAACCAGCGAGGGGAATTTGCAGGCGGCGATCAGCCGCATCACGCAACTGTCCAGCGTTGATCCGGATGTGTTGATTTTGCGCAAAGAATCGTTCGGCGCTTAAGGAGCGGATATGCCACGTTATAGAGGAATTATCGAGCGCTACCGCGCCTTTTTGCCGATTGCCGAGGATGATTCGGTGATTACCCTGTATGAAGGCAATACACCGTTGCACGAATCGCTGAATTTGCGCAATGCCATCAATCCGGATTTGAAGTTGTTCCTCAAATTCGAGGGCTTGAACCCGACCGGTTCCTTCAAGGATCGTGGTATGACCATGGCGGTGACACAGGCCTATAATGCCGGATCGCGCAAGGTGATTTGCGCCTCGACCGGCAATACCTCGGCATCGGCGGCAGCCTATGCGGCCAATTGCGGTATGCAGGCGTATGTGTTGATTCCGGATGGGAAAATCGCCCTCGGCAAGTTGTCGCAGGGGGTTCGTTACGGGGCCAAAGTGATTCAGATTCGCGGTAATTTCGACGATGCACTGGAATTGGTGCGCGAAATTTCCGCCGATGGTTCGATTTCGCTGGTCAATTCCGTGAACCCGTACCGTATTCAGGGGCAGAAGACAGCGGCCTTCGAGATTATCGACGAGCTCGGATTCGCGCCGGATTACCATGCACTGCCAGTCGGCAATGCCGGTAACATCAGCGCCTACTGGATGGGTTATAAGGAATACCATGAAAAAAGAATCGCTAAATCCTTGCCGAAAATGATTGGTTTTCAGGCCGCCGGGGCAGCACCGATTGTCAATGGCGCGCCAGTGGAAAACCCGGAAACGGTGGCTACTGCCATTCGTATCGGCAAACCGGCTTCGTGGCAGCAGGCGGAAGCGGCGCGCGACGAATCCGGCGGCGTGATCGAAGCGGTGACCGACGATGAGATTCTGCAGGCCTACGATATGTTGGCTTCTCTTGAAGGGGTGTTCTGCGAACCGGCATCGGCAGCATCTGTGGCCGGGGTGATTAAGAAAAACAAGGCCGGTTATTTCAAGCCGGGCGATAAAATTGTCTGCACCTTGACCGGCAACGGCCTGAAAGACCCGGAAACGGCAATGAATAACGTGCCGACGCCGATTACCATTGATGCCAACGAAGATGCGGTGCGCAGGGTGTTGGAGTCGTAATTCGTAAGCTGCTGATTATCAGTCAGGGCTTGGTGGAACATCAGGACGGCGTATCGCTGCATCCTGATGTTTTTTTGTGGGACAAACAGTTGTCTGTCTATAAACGGCAATGGTTTGCTTGCGCCGATAAAAATCCGCTCGGTTGGTATGCGGCATTGCGCGATGCGGCGCCGGCGGCATTGCTGGCAGCGAAATGCAAATCCCTTCCCGAACATACACGTCAGTGCTGGGTGGCCTCGCCTTATCACGCCATGGTTGGCCGCGAATCGGTGCGCATCATGCCCGAAGGGGCGGTGGATTGGTGTGCGGCGGATGCGCGCTGGTTGTGCGATTTGCTTAATCCGTTGCTGCAGGAAGAGGGGATGTGTTTGCATGCGCTTGATGCGGCACTTTTATTGACCTGCGAGCAGGCGATGGATGCCGCACCCGCACCATTTGCCGCGATTGCCGGACATCAACTGCCGAATCGGCATCCCGATGGCGCGGATGGTGGGCGTTTGATGCGTTTATTGTCTGAAATTCAGATGAGTTTGCACGGTAAACATGCCGAACACCGAATCAATCAAGCCGATATTCACGGTTTGTGGTTGTGGGGCGCTTGCCCATGGCCGAATGAATATCCGAATGATGCGTCTGTATCTTTTCCTGCCGTGGCGACGCGCAATGCGTTTTTACAGGCCGTGAGCGACGGGCGCGATGCCGTTTGGACGATGAGCGAGGCGGAGAAACTGCATGATTTATTGGCTGAAGGTGCGAAGTTGCCGAATTGCATCGTCTTGTCCGGTGCGGGCAAGGCGGTGCTGTTAAGCAAGACATGTTTGCCGCGTTTTGGGCGTCGGATATGGCGCGTCGGTGCATGCAAAACAGAAGCAGATTTGTTGAAACGATTGAAGCGTTTTGATGCTGCCTGAACAACGCAGCGCAAAAGGAAAAAAGCTGGTTTGGCGCAACGGTTCGCTCAGTGCCGACGCGCCGTTGGCGGCGTGGCAGGGCTTGCTGGCGGCACGCGATTTGTCCGAGGGCGATGCTTTTTTTACCCCGCAATTGTCCAACCTTCCCGATCCGTTTGCCATGCGAGATATGCATAAAGCGGCAACACGCGTGGCGCAGGCGATTGGAAACGGCGAAGCAATTCATATTTTTGGCGATTTCGATGCCGATGGTGTCAACGGCACGGCGATTTTGCTCGAAGCCTTGCGCAGCACGGGAATTGCGGTGACTTTTTCGATTCCGCACCGTGCCGAGGATGGGCACGGCATTGGCGTCGAGCCGGTGGTCGAGGCGCATGCGCGCGGTATTCGTCTGGGCATCAGTGTCGATACCGGAACCACTTGCTTGGCAGCTTGCCAAGAAGCCAAAACACTGGGTCTTGATTTGATTGTCAGCGATCATCATTTGCCGGATGACGAACTGCCGCAGGCCTTTGCGCTGCTCAATCCGGCGCGGGCCGATTGTGGTTTTGCCGAGCGTAAATTATGCGGCACGGGCGTGGCGTTTTTTCTATTGATGGCGGTGTGGAAATTGCGCCGCCAGCAGGAGAAGCCGCCATCCTTCGATTTGCGCAGTCTGCTTGATCGTGTGGCGGTGGCGACGGTTGCCGATGTGATGGATTTGGTCGGTGTAAACCGGATTTTGGTGGCGCACGGTTTGCAACGCTTAAATACAAAGCCATCTGTCGGCATGCAAGCGCTGATGACGGTGGCGCGGGTGAAAAAAGCAGCAAATGCGGAAACCATCGGTTTTTATCTGGCTCCGCGCATCAATGCCGCCGGACGCATGCAACACGGGGAGGCGGCAATGCGCCTGCTATCCACTGCCGATGCCGAAGAAGCGGCGATGTTAGCCGAAGAACTGGATGTAACAAACAAACAGCGGCGGCAGGTGGAAGCCGAGGTGTTCAAGCAGGCGGAACTGAAACTGGCCGGTTCGGATGTTCTGGCAGTGTACGACGAAGCCTGGCATGCCGGGGTGGTTGGTTTGGCTGCCGGGCGTTTGGCGCGTAAACACGGCAGGCCGGCAGCGGTCGGTTTTATCACCCCGGATAAGGTGATTCGTGTATCGCTGCGTGGCCAGCCGGGCTTTCATATCGGAGAATTGTTAAATGCGTGCAGCGCGTATTTGGATGGTTTCGGCGGTCATGCCGGCGCGGGTGGTGGTTCAGTGAAGCATGGGCAATGGATGGCGTTTGTTGATGCTTTCGCAGCAGCGGTGGCGGCGCAGCAGAAACAGGCCGACGATCATTTACTGCTGCCTGTTGACGGTATACTTGGTCTTGGCGCAATGCATATCGGGCTGGCCGAGCGTTTATCGCGCTTTGAACCGGTCGGACGCGGCAATCCGGCTTGTATTTGGTTGATCGAAGGTTTGCAGATTGCCGATCGGCGCGATTTGAAGGGCGGTGTGGTGCGCCTGAAGCTGACCGACGGCAGCCGCTGGATAGACGGTATCGTGTTCGGTGCTAGTGCTTTGGATGATGCGATTCAGGCCGGTTTAACGGTATCCATCATCGGCCAACTGCAAAAAGACGATTGGCGCGGCAATGGCGCGGTACAATTTGTGATTGAGGATGTGCTGGCCGATTGTGATGGAACAAGCGTGGTTGAATAACTGTGCTTGAATAAGCTGGAAAAGCACGCATGCTGTTCTGATATTTATTGTCACACGTCCGGGTTGGGTTAAAACCCTCGCCTTCAGGCGAAGGCTTCAGCGTGATATGATTGAATTATGGGAAAGCATTACAGGAAATCGAGCCATAGTGTTTTCAGCATAGAAGTGCATTTGGTGTGGAT
>JAJRWP010000085.1 GCA_021545645.1 Zetaproteobacteria bacterium
AAATTCATCGGCAGCAAGGGTTGCCAAACGAAATCTGGAACGGCCACTTTTTATAAGTAGAAAATTATCGACAGCTTCAAGCTCAATATCGGCCTCGGTTTCCAATTCTTTGATGACATCGAATAATTTACGTGCCGATACGGTGAGCGAACCTTTCTTTTTGATGCTTGTCGAACTTTGCGTACGGATACCGACTTCCAGATCGGTAGCGGTAAAAAGCAGCGTATTTTCTTCTGTGCTGAGCAGAATATTCGATAAAATCGGGATGGTATGCCGTCGTTCAACGATATTCTGACAACGTTGAACGGTTTGCAACATATCCAAACGGGAGAGTGAAACATGCATAAGGGTTCTCCTTTTATAAAACCTTATATATTTATTAAATATTTAGTCATCATCATAGTTCTTGTGGATGATGTTAGTAACTGTTTTTTTCCTTTCTTTCCAATTATATAGGTGGTGTTTTCTGTGTGTAAAAAGTAAGCATAACAGGTAGGATAAATTGCTGAAACATCTACTTGCTGCAACATGACTGTCTGTTTTGTGCTGCTATACCCAAACTATCCACAAGCCCTCGCATCCTCCTTACATGACTTATCCACAAACGCACACTTTAGTTTCTTAGCAGTTGTAACATGCGTTCAACCTCATCTTCAAAAGCATCGTTTTCCTGCATTTCTTTGTCAATTCTTCGTACTGCATAAAGTACGGTGGTATGATCGCGACCACCAAAGGCTTCGCCGATTTCTGGTAGCGAAAGCGAGGTTAAATGTTTGCTGCAATACATGGCCACCTGACGCGGAAAAGCAACATTACGGGTGCGTTTTTTGGAGCGCATATCCTGCAAACGGATATTGTAATAACTGGCGACGTGTTTTTGGATATCCTCGACAGACACCGCGCGTACTTCTTCATGCAAAAGATCGCGCAATACCCGGCGGGCAAAATCCATATTGATATGATGGCCGGTCAGTGTTGCATGCGCGGTTAGGCGGGTCAACGCACCTTCCAATTCACGGACATTGGTGGAGATGCGGCTGGCCAGCAGGGTGGTCACATCTTCGGGTAACTCGATACCGGCCAATTCCGATTTACTGTTGAGAATCGCTTTGCGAGTTTCAAAGGCTGGCGGTTGAATATCGGCGACGAGGCCGCTGCCGAAGCGTGATTTTAAGCGGTCTTGCAAATGATTCATTTCGCGCGGCGGGCGATCGGAGGTGAGGATGATTTGTTTCTGCAATTCGTAGAGGGCGTTGAAGGTGTGAAAAAACTCTTCCTGTGTACTGGCTTTGCCGGCGATAAATTGCACATCGTCGATAATCAGCACATCGACTTGCCGGTAACGATCACGGAATTGTTGGGTGGTACCGTTACGAATCGCATAAATCAGTTCGTTGGTGAATCGTTCACTGGTGCGGTAGGCGATTTTGAAATTGTTGCGGGCCAATAATTGATTGGCAACGGCATTGATGAGATGGGTTTTACCGAGACCGACACCACCGTAAATATACAACGGGTTGTAGATCGTGCCGGGGGTATCGGCGACAGCCCGGCAGGCGGCATGGCAAAATTCATTGCTGGGACCGACGACAAAATTGGCAAATGTGAAACGGCTATCGATAAAACCGTCAACCTGTCCGCTGCGGGTTTCATCCGGTTGTTCATCCGGAGTATGATCGGGAACAAGGTTCGGGTTGACTCTAAATTCAATCGACACATCATCGCTGAAGTATTGCTGTACTTTTTTGCGAATACTTTGCTCATGATGATCTTTCAAATTATCGAGAAAGAACCGGCTGGGCACGGAGAGAATCAGGGTCTGATCTTCAACCTCGGCATGCACCGGGCGAATCCATGCGTCAAAACGGGCGGCAGGAACCTCTTCCGCCAATTCATCAAGGATACGTTGCCAATCAATATGCCGTTTGGATTGATTCATTGCCCGAAGCTACGAAATTGAATGGCAAAGGTCATTAGAAAACCTGTATGCGATGTATAAATATATGATGTGGGCATGCTTTTCGCTGCAAAACATCAAGGTCGGCGAAGATATATCGTCGTCTTATGTTTGTTGCCCTTGACAGGGAAAGATGCCGCTCTACTATTCGCCACCCTTTTAAGGAGTTAAGCCATGAGTTTTACGTTTAAACCCAGTCGAATCCGCCGCGCCCGCACCCATGGTTTCCGTGCGCGCATGGCAACGCGATCCGGTCGCGCCATTATCAAGCGCCGTCGCGCTAAAGGTCGCAAGCGCCTGAGCGCTTAGTTTCCTGATTTCGGGTTCTGAGACATACATTTTCTTCGCGTGATCGGTTGCGAACCAAGGCCGATTTCGCTCGTTTGCGGGGCGGCCTGAAGCTGGTCAGCGGGGGAGTTCGATTGATTTATACCGCCAACACATTGCAGCATGCCCGCCTCGGTCTCGCGGTTTCGCGGAAATACGGCAATGCAGTGCAAAGAAACAGGCTGAAACGCCAATGGCGCGAATGTTTTCGCAACAGCGGTATTCGTCGTTTAGCTGTGGATGTTTTGGCAATGCCGACCCGCCCGCAATCGCGCATGAACCGTCCGGTTGAAGACATACAGCAGGCCTTTGAACGCTTGCGCTGCAAACTCGAGCAAGCGGCATGACCCGCATCCTGCTCTTTCTGGTGCGTGTCTATCGCTATACCATTTCCCCGTTGATGGCATCACGCTGTATTTATTATCCGAGTTGTTCTGCTTATGCAGTGCAGGCGCTTGAACAGCACGGCTGCTGGCGCGCTTGCATATTGGTGATTCGCCGCCTATTGCGTTGCCATCCTTTTGCCGAAGGCGGTTACGATCCGGTTCCCGAGTGTCAATGTACAAAACACCCCATTGCTGAAATAAAGGAGCAACAATAAAATGGAACAGCGCAATATGATTATGGCGTTTGTCTTATCCATGCTGGTATTGGTTTCGTGGCAGGCGCTATTTCCTAGCGATCCGGTACAGGAAAAGCCGGTTGCGACGCAGACAGACAGATCGATACCACTCTCCGGCGAGCCGACGCTTGCCAAGGCTCCGGCAGCAGACGATGTGCCGGATATGAGTTTATCTTCGCAGGTGCAAGCAGTGCAAGCAGTGCAGGCAAAAGCGAAGGTTAAGGTTCTAAGCGAATTGCATAACGATGTATTGTCGTTAAAGCTGAACGAGCAGGGGGCGCTGATTGCCGCCACCACCACACAATACCGGCAGAGTATGGAAGAAAATTCACCGCCGGTTTCGGTATTAGACGCAGAAGCTAAGCATCCGTTGTATATCAATGCCGGTGTTTTGGGTCAGGCATTGCCTGTGTTTAGCGTCGAGCGTGTGCAACAAAACAGCAACGGCGCGACGGTACATCTGAAAGCAACACTGGCCGACGGCAACCTGTGGTTACGAACAATTACCCTTACTGCAGGCAGTTATGTTGTCGAAATGCACGACAAAATCGGTGGCAATGCCAATTACGAGATGTTTCATCAGGTGGTGGCACGAAATCCAGATCGTGATGCAAGCAATATTTACCAGTTTATCGGTCCCGTTTCGTTGCTTGAAGATAAGTTGATCGAGCACAGCTACGACGACCTGGATGAAGAAAGTCCGATCAAGCAGAAGGCCAGAGGCGGTTGGACCGGTATTATGGAGCCGTATTTTATTGCCGCGCTGATTGGTGATTCGGATCGGGTATACGATTATTATTACAAAGGAAACGGTAATACGTATCAATCCGGCAGGCTGACAACGGGCGAGCGCGATGCTAACGGCTCGAATTTTACGACCAAGATATACATTGGTCCGAAAGCGACGACGATTATGAAATCGTTGAATGTCGGGCTTGAGCGCAGTGTCGATTACGGCTGGTTGGCGGTGATTGCCAAACCCTTGCATCATCTGCTGATTTGGTTGTATCAGTACCTTGGCAACTACGGCCTGTGCATCATTGTGTTGGTATTGATGATTAAAACCCTGTTTTACTGGCCGACTCAAAAGGCCTACGAATCGATGGCCGATATGCGCAAATTGCAACCGGAAATGACACGTATGCGTGAATTGTATGGCGACGACCGGCAGAAAATGGGTCAGGAAATGATGGCGCTGTATAAAAAGAACAAGGTGAATCCGATGGGTGGTTGCCTACCTATTTTGATTCAAATTCCGGTGTTTTTCGCGTTGTATAAATCGCTATTGGTATCCATCGAGCTGCGTCATGCGCCGTTTTACGGTTGGATTACCGATTTGTCAGCCATGGACCCGTATTATGTGCTGCCCATTGTCATGGGCGCATCGATGATTATCCAGCAGCGTCTGAATCCGGCACCGCCTGATCCGTTGCAGGCCAAGGTGATGAAATTTTTGCCGATTATTTTCACCTTTATGTTCCTGTTCTTCCCGTCCGGATTGGTGCTGTATTGGCTGGTCAATAATATCCTGTCGATTACCCAGCAGTGGTATATTCTGAAGGTGAAAAACGCGCTGTAAGCCATTTATAGGCTGAAAACGCGAGTATCATGGATACCATCGCCGCTATCGCCACCCCGTCAGGTCGGGGTGGCGTTGGTATTATACGAATTTCCGGCTCGGCAGCGCATGATCTGGCACAGGAACTGACCGGCATATCGACGCCGTTTGCGGCGCGTTATGCGCAGCTGGTTTCGTTTTTCGATGCCGATGGCCGGGTATTGGATAGCGGTTTGTTGTTGTATTTTTCAGCACCCCATTCCTATACCGGCGAAGATGTTGTCGAATTGCAGGCGCACGGCAGTCAGGTGTTGCTGCAAGCGCTGCTTGATCGCGTTTTGGATTTAGGCGCGAAGCTGGCCGAGCCGGGCGAATTCACCCGCCGTGCCGTAGACAACGGTAAATTGCATTTGGAGCAGGCGGAAGCTGTCGCCGCTTGCATCGATGCGGCAACGCTGCGTGCCGCCCGTCAAGCGCAGTTGCACTTGCAAGGCGAATTCGGTCGTCAAATAAGCGCATTGATGGACGTATTGACCGGGCTTGTGGCACATATCGAGGCATGCCTCGATTTTCCCGAAGAAGAAGTTCCGCCGCTGTTGTTTGATCAATTACGCAGCCGCTTGGACGATGAGCTTATCAAACCGATTGATACGGCCTTGCGTTCCGCCGATTTTGGCGAGCGCCTGTTTGAGGGTGCGAGTGTAGCGATTATCGGTGCACCGAATGTCGGTAAATCCACCCTTCTTAACCGTTTATCCGGACGCGAACGGGCGATTGTCAGTCCTTTGCCGGGAACCACGCGCGATGTCTTGGAGGTTGATTTCGAGGTGTCCGGCATTCCCGTTCGTCTTTTGGACACGGCGGGGGTGCGCGAAAGCGACGATGTGGTGGAGCAGGAAGGGGTTCGGCGCGCGCAGGCGGCAGCGCAAACGGCGGATTTGACCATATTTATCGCCGATGTTGCCGATGTTTCGACATGGCAGGCGGCGGATGCCGATATTTGCGTGATGAACAAATGCGATTTACTGGCGGCGGACGGCTCTGGCGGGGTGCAGCCGATTCCCGATTGTTTTCTGCGTATTTCTGCCGATAGCGGTGCGGGTGTGGATGATTTGCTGGCGCGCATGGCGGCATTGCTCGGCGAAATCCCCGCCGGGGAAGAAGGTTTACTGGTGACCAGCAAACGACACCGCCAGCAATTGCTCAGCACAAAAGAGCATTTATTGCGTGGCAGGACGATGCTGGGCGATGCCGAAAAACTCGATCTTGCCGCACTGGAATGGCGGCAGGCATGGTCGAGTTTGGGGGAGATTCTTGGTATTGGCGATGTCGAACATATTCTTGACCGTATTTTTTCGGAGTTTTGTATCGGCAAGTGATTTGCTTTGCCTGATTCGCCTTGTTCGATTTGGTTTTTGTGGATGCACCCTTGAAGGCGACCCCTGTTTTGCGGCATACTGCGTGTCCGAAGAAAATGGATGGCTGCCCGGAAATCAGGCTTAGCGATGTTGGATTATACGTAACCACCCGTTTTTATTGATGAATTTCATTATAATATGGAGGGGTAGATGTCTACAAAATATCCGGTAATTTCGGTAACAGGTTCTTCAGGTGCAGGTACAAGCACTGCCAAGGTCGCATTGGAGCATATTTTTCGTCGCGAGAAAGTAACCCCGGCGATTGTTGAGGGTGATTGCTTTCACAAGTACGATCGCCTTGAATTTCGCGAAAAAGCCAAGGAATACGAAGCCGCAGGCAAGCGTCTAAGTCATTTCTCCGACGAGGCTAACCTGTTCGGTAAAATCGCCGAGTTATTCGATTCTTATCAGCGCACGGGCAAAGGCATGGCTCGCACCTATGTGCATGACGACGAAGAAGCGAAAATTTACGGTGTGGAATCCGGTAAGTTTACCGATTGGCGTGAGATCGGCGAAGGTACGGATTTGCTGTTCTATGAAGGTCTGCACGGTGGTGTTGAAGAGGTTCGCCCGTATGTCGATTTGATGATGGGTGTTGTGCCGGTGGTGAACTTGGAGTGGATTCAGAAGATTCACCGCGATACCGCGATGCGTGGTTATTCGGCGGAAGCGGTTGTTGATAACATCCTTTCGCGCATGCACGATTATATTCACTTTATTACACCGCAGTTCACCAATACCGATATTAATTTCCAGCGCGTACCGCTGGTCGATACATCCAATCCGTTTATCGCGCGCGATGTGCCGACACCGGATGAAAGTGTCATCGTGATTCGTATCCGTAGTCCGCAACGTTGGGGAATCGATTTCCCGTGGTTGCTGTCGATGTTGAAGGATTCGTTTATGTCGCGCCGCAATACATTGGTTGTTCCTGCAGCTAAAATGGTCTTGGCCATGGAGTTGATTTTGACGCCCATCATGCATGAATTGTTGGAAAGAAAACGTAAATCCTGAGCTTAAATTGCTGAGGTTTATTGATGTAGACAAAGGGGAGGCTTCGGCCTCCCCTTTGTTTGCCCCGCGCAGACTAAATCCCTAAGCTTGCTGGCATGGCGAGCACGACAGAAAAAACGTTTCACGTGAAACATCCCGACGGGCCGGTTGATGTTTTAGTGATAGGAGCCGGGCATGCCGGTTGCGAGGCTGCTTTAGCTGCCGCCCGGCGTGGAGTCAGGGTTCGTTTGATCACCCAGAATCTCGATACTGTTGCCAAAATGTCTTGTAATCCTGCCATCGGCGGTGTGGGCAAAGGGCATCTGGTGCGTGAAGTGGATGCCTTAGGCGGTTCGATGGGCTTGGTGGCGGATGCTTCTTCATTGCAATATCGTTTGCTCAACAGTGGTAAAGGTCCGGCGGTACAAGCAACACGAGCGCAATGCGACCGGCGTTTGTACCACATGCGAATGCGTCAGCAGATTGCCAACTCCACGGTTGTCTTGCATCAGGGTTCGGTGTGTGAATTGATGTTTGAGCAGCAGCATGTGACGGGGGCGGTTGATGAATTCGGCGTGGCACATGTGGCTGGGGCTGTGATTTTGACTACCGGTACTTTTCTCGGTGGTTTGATTCATGTCGGGGAAAAGACGTTTCCTGCCGGACGGGCGGGTGATGCTGCTATTTCCGGGCTGACTGACGAATTGTATCGCCGCGAATTGTCTCTCGGGCGTTTAAAAACAGGCACACCGCCGCGTTTGGATGCGCGCAGTATTCGTTGGGATGCGCTTGAAGAGCAGCCGGGCGATACAAGTGTTCTGCCGTTTTCGGCATTGAGTTCTGGCTTGCCGGAAGAACAAATCCCCTGTCATATCACGCGCACAACAGAAAAATCGCACGATATTTTGCGCACCCATTTGCAGCGTTCGCCGATGTATTCGGGCGCTATAAGCTCCAGCGGGCCGCGATATTGTCCGAGTATCGAAGATAAGGTGGTGCGTTTTGCTGATAAAAACAGCCACCAAATCTTTCTTGAGCCGGAAGGGCGCGATCATGAGGAGGTTTATCCAAACGGGATTTCGACCTCCATGCCCATTGATGTGCAATGGCAGTTTGTGCGGGCGATTACTGGTCTTGAGCAGGCGGTGATTATTCGCCCTGGTTATGCCATTGAATACGATTATGTCGATCCAACGGAACTCAAACACACACTGGAATGTAAAAAAATCGTCGGTTTATTCCATGCCGGTCAAATCAACGGCACGACCGGTTATGAAGAAGCGGCAGCACAGGGTTTGCTGGCGGGTGTAAATGCAGCGGCGCTGGCTTGTGGTTTGGAATCTTGGGTTCCGGACCGCTCGCAGGCATATCTTGGTGTGATGGTCGATGATTTGGTGAGCAAAGGGGTGAGTGAGCCGTACCGCATGTTTACCTCGCGCGCCGAATTTCGTCTGCAATTGCGCGAAGACAATGCTGATGTACGCTTGGGCGAAACGGCGATTCAATTGGGTCTATATGGTGATGAGCAGCGCTCTATGTTTGAGGCGCGTATGCAGCGCCTGCATGCTGCCGAGGCAGAGATGCGCGCTTTGAACGTTGGCCATGGCCGCGAATGGCGGCAACGCTTGCAGGAGAACGGGTTGCCGGTTCCGGAGAATGGCATGGCATATACCGCTTATGCACACCGGCAGGATGTTGATAGCGATCTTGTCATGCGTTTATTGGCCACTGCTGAGGTCTTGGATAAACGGGATCGCGCCAGTTTACGGGCGTTGATTCACTACGATGGTTATTTGCAGAAACAGGATAAGGAAGTGTCGCGTTTTCAACAGCTTGAAAAGCGGCGTATCCCGGATGGATTCGATTACGACGGCGTGGCTGGCTTGAGCACGGAATGTCGCCAGCGTTTACAGCAGAGCCGCCCGGCCAATTTGGGGCAGGCCGCGCGTTTGTCCGGCATGACACCGGCGGCAATTAGTTGTTTGATGCTGTATTTGCAGAAGCGGTAGGCGCGCTGTGAACGCAGATATGCAGCGCTATATTGATGAGACGATAAGGTTTTCCAAGGCGCTAAATCTAACCTCAGTGAAGAATGCGGACGAATTCGAGCAGCGTTTTATTGCCCCTTCTGTAGCTCTGTGCCGCTGGTTGCCCGAGTACGGTGTGGTGTTGGATGTGGGCAGTGGCATGGGGGTTCCTGGAATTCCGATTCTGCTGCAGCAGCGTAGCTTGCAGGGCGTACTTGTTGAGCGCCGGAAAAAACGCGCTGAGTTTCTCCGTCATATTGTTCGCCTTCTGGATATTGATGCGTCTGTGCATGATTGTGATATTCGCGATTTACAAGGTGTGCAGGCAGATGTTTGTGTGGCGCGGGCGGTAAGTAAGCCTGAGGCATTGCTGCCGATGATTGAAACGCATATGGTTGCGAATGCTAGGGCGGTTTTGCCTGTTCCGGCAACATTGCACGCAAATGATGTGCCGGGCTGGCAGCTCGAAACGGTTGAAGGTGTGCATGTTGGCGAATTGCATCAGCGCATCCATTGCTATCGAAGATTAGGGGTTTCACGTGAAACATAAAGCCATGCGGCGAGTGGTTGCGATTGCCAACCAGAAGGGCGGTGTCGGGAAAACGACGACCAGTATCAATTTAGCGGCATCGTTGGCGACGCTGGATAAACGTGTTTTGCTGTTGGATATTGATCCGCAGGGCAATGCATCGACCGGGCTGGGGGTTGATAAACAGCAAGTGCCGCGCGGCAGTTACGATTTGTTGATTAACGATATTCCACTCGAAGAGGCCATGCTGCCGACAGCTTGCGAAGGTCTGTTTATCGTGCCTGCGAGCATGGATCTTGCCGGTGCGGAAGTGGAGTTGGTCGGCGTTGAGGGGCGCGAACGGGTGCTGGACAAGGTGTTTACAAATTATGCGGGAGAGGCGTTTGATTATGTGTTTTTGGATTGTCCGCCAGCGCTAAATTTGATTACTTTGAATGCACTGACGGCTGCCGATCGTGTGATGATCACCTTGCAGGCCGAGTTTTATGCAATGGAAGGCCTGACACAGTTGATGGACACCATTCGACGGGTCCGCTCCGGCTTGAACCCGCATTTGAATATGGATGGTATTTTGTTGACCATGGTGGATCGGCGCAACCGTTTGTCTGTGCAAGTTGAGGAAGAGGTGCGCAAGTATTTCGGCGGCCAAGTGTACGAGCATTGCATTCCGCGCAATGTGCGTTTATCCGAAGCGCCGAGCTTCGGGGTACCGGTAATGTATCATGATATTCGTTCGTCGGGCGCGCAGGCCTATTTGCAGGTGGCGCAGGAAATGATGCGGCGAGGTTAGGGGTGATTATGGAAAACGTGCAGAAAAAACGGGGGCTTGGCATGGGGCTTGATGCCTTACTTGGCGATATTCCGAGTGCAGAAGTGCTGGCGCAGGCCAGTTGTATTCCGATTTCACGGATTTGCCCCAACCGCTATCAACCGCGCAGCCGTTTTTCCGAAGACGAACTGGCGTCGCTGACAGCTTCGGTTGCCAAAGACGGGGTGTTGATGCCGATTTTGGTGCGGTCGAAGGGTGCGGATTTTGAAATTATTGCCGGTGAACGCCGTTGGCGTGCCGCGCAAGCCGCCGGTTTGTTGGAAATCCCTGCCGTGGTGCGTGATGTCGATGATTTGCAGGCCTTGGAGCTTGCTGTTGTCGAGAATGAGCAGCGTGATGATCTAACCGCGATTGAATCGGCCCGCGCGTATCAATTGATGATCGGCGAATTCGGTTGTACACAACAGCAGGTGAGCGAGCGCATCGGCAAATCGCGGGCGCAAGTCACCAACCTTATCCGTTTGCTGCAATTATCGAAAAAAATTCAGCAAATGATTGAAGACCGGCGCTTAGACATGGGTCATGCGCGTGCCTTGGTCGGTTTGCCGGCCAAAGATGCCGAACGCCTTGCTGCACAATGCATTGCTTCGGGCTGGAGTGCGCGGCAGATGGAGGCGAATGCACGAAAAGAGCGTTCGGCGAGCAAACCCGCAGCAACGCATCAGCTTGATGCCGATGTGCTGGCGTTGCAGGATGAATTAACGCGCTGCCTTGGCCTGATGGTGGAGATTCATTGCCGTAAGAACGGCAGTGGCGAGATGCGCATCAAATATTCGCAAGCAGCGGAATTGGATACGGTTCTAAAACGCCTGCGCGGATGAAAGTCGCCGGAAAAAGCTACCGGTCGGCGAACTGGTTTTTCGAAAACCAGCGCAGCAGACCTGCGGTACAGTGGATTGAACAACGCCTGCTTCCGCATTGTTTCGAGCAACGGGTAAGTAGGCAGCCGGAAGATGTGGCGCTGGCCATCGAGAGCATGCAGGTGCGCGGCGCTCCAGCCATCGGCGGTATTGCCGCATACGGCCTAGCATTGGCCTATATTACCGATAAAAAAGGATTTTTTACGCATTGGCTGCCGCGTTTCCGGGCCACAAGACCAACTGCCGTCAATTTATTTCATGCTTGCGATGCGATGCAAGCGCTTGCCGAAAAAGAGGTCGCCGATGCGGATATGATTGATGCAGCGCAGGCCTATTCCGATAACGAGGTGGCTGCCAATGCGCGCATGGGTGAGTATTTGGCCGAGCATCTGGCTGTTGGTGAGCGGCGTATTTTAACCCATTGCAATGCCGGATGGTTGGCGGCGGTGGATTGGGGTACAGCGACTTCCGGCATTTATAAACTGGCGC
>JAJRWP010000086.1 GCA_021545645.1 Zetaproteobacteria bacterium
CAAACCGTTCAATGTTACTGCCGTGGTTGCACCGGCGGATTCTACCGTCTGCGCAGCACCTGCATTGGCTACCGGCGGCTGAGTGGTTCCGTTAGGTGTTGGGTCACACACATCGCCCAAGCCATCACCATCCGCATCGGCTTGATCTGGATTAGGTATAGAAGGACAATTATCATTCACATCAATAATGCCATCGCCGTCTGCGTCAGTCACTACTTCTGCCGCGACACCTGCGATACCAACCGTGATGCCATTCCAGAATTCCAGACTTAAACTTCTCCACGATACAGTATTAAATGCGCCGAGAAACCGTATCGTACCGTGAGGTTCGCCTGTACCTAAAAGTCGGTATTCGACATTCCCGTTGGGCAAGGTAACAACCTGTTTGTACGATGTTCCACAACCCCAGTATCCACAATCGTTACCTTGAGCAGGATTCCCAAAACTGAGAATCTCAAAATCCTGATCAAATGCGTAGCCATTGCCATTCAGACTTGCGTAAGAAAAGACCAGATTCGCTACCGGTTGAGAAAATGTCAGGGTTTGACTTCCTGGATATGCTAAAGCGATGAAATCGGTTCCCGTAGGAATGTTTGCCACACCCGCACTGGTATAGGGCGAAGTCGTAGGGTCTCTACCACTACGATTATTTTGCCAGTAATCAGTGCTGGAATTATTAGCAAATATTGTTTGTTGCAAATAGATTCCCTGTGGATTGTTATATGTCACATTGACCGATGTCGTCGGGGTAGTAATCGTACCAATAACCGTAATAGGCTGTCCTGAAATGGTTGTGTCCGCAGAAGTCCAATCTGTCCAAAATATGTTAGGTGTAACTGCAACCGTCTGACCATTCAAAACAACACTCGCGGACGGCAGGTTGTTTCCGGACGGGCAAACGTCAACCTGCGTCACGACAACCCTGTTCTGGCCTGATACAACATAAGGCGAAAGATCGCTGGTTCCCCCGTTAGCACTCCACACGTAGCTGCCTGGTACGATAAGACCATTCGGATAGTTCGAGTTGAAAATTGAAATACGTGCACCGTCATCCATTCCGGAGAAATTAATGGTGAATTGCGTCACTGCTGTATTCGCAGGCACATCCACGAAGGTCTGGAAATATGTGTAGTCGGCGCCCCAAAGACAGGTAGGAACGATTGATGTCTGTGAAAACCCGATCACATCCGGATCCGGAGCGGGCCCCCAACCGGCGTCGTTTGCCGACGGTATAACGGCAAAATCATATGCGACAAGATTTGTCGTTGATGCTGGAGATGTAAGAGTGAAAACTCCCTGCCCCGAATTCATCTCCCACGGTGTCCTGCTGATGCTGGCCGCCGATGCCGTGCCGGCGGATACCAGCATGACCGCGACAAGCAGACCCATGATTTTTTGTTGTATGTTCATATTATTTTCCCCTCTTTTCTCAGTATTTTTAATGTCCAAGCAAATCTATAATAGGCTTAGCGTAGTAAAGTCTTATCAGACGTGCGGCAAACATAGCGCTTAAAGGGATTCAATATCATTGCCATCGGTTAGTTATTTAACTAACGAAAGTTAGTTTCTGTGCCGCAGGCTTCTCTTTGATTTCTTGTGTGTTTTACATTCTTGATTCAAGCTCAAGCGTTGTTGCGCCGATAGTTAAAAAGAAGAATGATAAGTTTTGCATATGCTTTCCCACACTTGGTTATTTGACTAACAATAGTTAGTCATTACGCTGTGGAGTCGAACAAGGGGTAAATATTTGACCATATTGCTAGCCGACGATCACGGATTGTTTCGCGAAAGCGTCAAGCGTTGGCTTGAGACGCTGGACACGGACTACCGGATCGAAACCGCCGCCAATCATGCACAAGTGCACGCAGCACTAACGAATGGCATTCAGCCAAAATTACTGCTGCTTGATCTGTGCATGCCGGGTATGAACGGCATAGAAAGCATTCGCGATATCCATGTTGCGTGGCCGCAGGTCCCTATTCTGGTGGTCTCCGCCAACGACGATCCGCTGGTGATTCGTGGCTGTATCGACGCGGGCGCAGCAGGTTTTGTGTCAAAATCAGGACAGGGCGAGGAGATGCTGGATGCCATCCAGCGAACACTGGCTGGGAAAACGTATATTCCCTCCGGCGCGATGTCCGGAACCATCCCCCGTTTCTCCGATAAACAGATAAAAATTCTTCGCCTGCTCGCCAAAGGCTGCTCCAACCGCGAAATCGCCGATCGTATTCATTTGACCGAAGGCACAATAAAACAATATGTCAGCGATATTCTATCCAAACTGGGGGTCGACAACCGTGTGCAGGCAGGCATCCGCGCCCGCGAAATTCTCGGCCTAAACAACTAACCACCCTAAACAGCCAGTTTCGCCAGAACCCGCTTTAAGCTGTTTTCCTGTACCGGCTTCTCCAACCAAAAGCAGCCCGCATTCCTAACCGCAATCCGCACCTGCGGATGCACATCGCCACTGATAACCAACGTCGGAATATCGCTGGCAAAATGACTACGCACGGAATCCACCACTTGCAGACCAGTATGCCCGTCGCGCAGGCGGTAATCGGAAATCAGCAAATCCGGCTGCGGATAATCGTATGCACTCAATTCGGACATCAACGCATCTTCACTTTCAGCAAGCAACACTTCGCAACCCCAGCTGAGCAACAACTCACGCATGCCCTGCAAAATGGTGCGGTCATCGTCAACAACAAGCACAAACAACCCGGCAACATCGCGCATCGCATCCGGCTGCGGCAAAATATCTTGCTGACATTGCTTGGCAACTGCACACAGCGGCGCGATGACGGAAAAACACGATCCCCGGCCAAGCTGACTGCGAACATTCACTTGATGCCCGAGCACATCGGCAACACGTTGCACGATAGCCAGCCCCAGTCCCAAGCCTTTTTCACGGTCGCGCTCTTGATTATCAATCTGATAAAATTCATCGAAAATATGCGGCAGTTGTTCCTCGCTGATTCCCGACCCACTATCGTATACCTCAATGTACACGGAATCGCCGCGCACACGCGTACCGAGCAGGACACCGCCTTGTTGTGTGTGCTGAATAGCGTTGGCAAGCAAATTACGCAATATGCGTTTGAGTAGCACCGGATCGGTATTCACACACCCCTTGCGCGGCATCCGCACCCTCAATTTCAAGCCCTTTTCGACAGCCTGCGGGCGCATTTCATCCGAACATTCCCGCAACAAGGCAGCCAACGGCACGATATGCCGTTCAGGAGAAATTTTTCCGGCATCAAAACGGGAAATATCCATCAATTCACCGAGCATTTCACCCAGCGCCCGGCTTGAATGCCGGGCAAGACTCAGCAAGCGCAGCTGATCCTGTTGATCAAGCCGTGATTTTAGGCTGGAAAGAAAAAGATCGAGCGCATGCAGCGGTTGGCGCAAATCGTGACTGACCGCCGCCAAAAAATGGGATTTATCGCGACTGATATTCTCCACCAGCGTTTTTTCGTGCCGCAGTTCGTCAATCAAGCGCACGTTCTCGAAGCGGGCGCACAAACTACGCTTGAACTCCCCGGTTAATATCCAACCAAGCGCCAACGCAGAGGGGGTTCCGGCCAACAAAATACCGAATCCCAGTACAATAAAATCCGTCACGTCCGAAAAAATAAAGCACCATGCCAAGGGCATTGTCGTTCCAAGACTCCACAGCGCATGCACCGGAAAATACGCTGCAGCAAATACCGTCGAACCGTAAATGGGCGCAACAAGGAACAGCGTCGCCAACACCACGCTCGTACCGTTGTTCAAATCAAGAAAAAAACAGGCGCTAAGCCCTAAAACAAGCGCCAGCGTGCCTGAAGACAAGGCCAACAAGCGCGCCCAGCCATAACCTGAAAATCGCGAAGGGTTGCGGAAATACGAACGAACACAATACCATTGAACCATGCTGTTCAGCACGATAACAGCCGTCCATATTGCCAATTGAAGCTGATCGGCGCTGCGATAAGCAAACAACAATACTGCCGTCATCACAAAAATTCCCGGCAGGCTCAAACGATGCCGGAAAAACAGCGTGCGCACGCTTTCCCTGATTAGCTTATTCTCTTCCTCTTGCAACACATCGTCCGCCATCGCGCCAGTGTGTCGCATGCATCGCAGCCTTTCCAGCCTGGAAAATACCTTGGCACTCCAAATGAACGACGAGCAAGACTGAATGGCCCTTTTGGGGTTCAAACCCTGCGGAAAAACCCTATTCGCCTATGACTAAGCTATTCCTTGCGATGTTCCTTATAATGATTAATCAATCCATTCGTCGAGGCGTCGTGACTGCTTACATCGTCGTAATCATCGAGTTCGGGGAGGATTTTGCGGGCCAGTTGTTTGCCAAGTTCCACACCCCACTGATCGTAGGCATTGACACCCCAAATGGTACTTTGCACAAAAATCTTGTGTTCGTACATGGCCAGCAGCATGCCCAGCATGCGCGGGGTCAGTTTCTGAAATAGAATCGAATTGGTCGGTTTATTGCCGGGGAAAACCTTGTGCGGCAACAGTGCTTCCAGTTCATCGCCGGATAAACCCTCTTTCTCCAGTTCGGCGCGCACCTCGTCTTCGCTTTTGCCACACATCAGCGCCTCGGTTTGCGCGAAGAAATTGGATAGCAGCATCGGATGATGCCTGCCAACCGGGTTTTTGGTCTCAATC
>JAJRWP010000087.1 GCA_021545645.1 Zetaproteobacteria bacterium
AACATGATTCGCTGCAAGGCGCTGAGTAAAACATATGCAGGTGTAGCCGCGCTGAATGGCGTGGATATTCATGTCCGCGCGCACAAAACAACTGTGATTATGGGCGGTTCCGGCTCCGGCAAGACCACCTTGCTGCGCCTGATTGCCGGTTTGGCAAAACCAAGCAGCGGCGAGATTTATTACGGCGACGAGGATTTCCTGCACATGCCGCACCGTCGTTTATACCAGTTGCGCCAGTCGATGGGCATGGTTTTTCAGTATTCCGCACTGCTCAATTCGCTGAATGTTTACGACAACGTCGCCTTCACATTGCATGAACACAGCAAGCTGGACGAGGACATTATTCACACCATTGTCACCATGAAACTGGAACAAGTCGGCTTACGTGGCATGGAACACCTGATGCCATCGCAGCTTTCCGGCGGCATGGCCAAACGCGTGGCGCTGGCACGCGCCATTGCCATGGATCCGTCGATTGTATTCTTCGATGAACCGACCTCCGGGCTGGACCCGATTTCGGCGGGGGTGATTGCCTCGTTGATTCACAATCTAAGCATCAAATCGCACCATACCTCGGTGGTGGTAACCCATGACGTTCAGGCCGGACTTGCCATTGCCGATCATGTGGTACTGCTGTGGCAGGGGAAAATTATTGCCGAGGGCACAGCCGATGATATTCGCAACAGCGAAGATGCGCGCGTTCGCCAGTTTATCGAGGGCAAACCGGACGGGCCGATTCCGTTTTCGCGCAGCTCCACGACCTATGTCGATGATTTACTGCACAAACCCGGCACAGTGAGGATGGAATCGTGAACAGCGCAGGCATATTCTTCGCCCAAATGTTCGGGTCCACGTTCGGCAAACTGGGGCGCAGTTTTCTCGGCATGATTTCCCGCTTGGGCGATGCTGCCACCTTAAGCGGCACTTCACTGAGCCTGCTCTCCTCACCACCTTGGCAGGGGCGGCACATTGTCATTCAAATATTCAATGTCGGCGTCGGTTCGCTGGTCATCATCAGCCTGACTGGAGCGTTTACTGGCATGGTATTGGCCTTGCAGGGTTATTATACACTGGCCAAATTCGGTTCCGAATCCATGCTCGGAGCCGGTATTGCACTGGCCATTATTCGCGAGCTCGGCCCGGTGCTCGGGGCGATGATGCTCACCGCTCGCGCCGGTTCTGCGATTACTGCCGAAATCGGCATTATGCGCGTCACCGAACAAATTGATGCGCTGGAAATGATGGCCGTGAACCCGCGCGCGCGCATTATTATGCCGCGTATTATTGCCACAACTTTGGTATTACCGCTGCTAATTGCGCTGTTCGATTTGATTGGTATGGGCGCAGGTTATGTGGTCGGCGTCGAATTGCTCGGCGTCAATCCCGGCTCGTTTATCGCCGAAATGCAAGCGCAGGTGACCACACACGATATTAACACCGGCTGGATTAAGGCCGTATCCTTCGGCTTTTTAATCGGCGTGATTTGCACCTATATCGGCTACCGCGCCACACCGACCACCGAAGGCGTCGGGCGGGCAACAACACAGGCGGTGGTCTTTTCGTCGGTTGGTATTTTGGTGCTTGATTACATCCTGACATCGTTTTTCCTGTAATAATGGCTATTGGAGCAGCAGCATGAATGAATATAAACGTATCGAAATTACCGTTGGCCTGTTTGTTTTTATCGGCATTGCCAGCATGTTCTATTTGGCGCTGAAACTCGGCGAAGTCGGCGGCTTGGGCGCATCCGGCTATCACATCAGTGCCGCCTTCGACGATGTCGGCGGCGTGCGCGCCGGAGCCGATGTAATGATTGCCGGTGTGGTGGTTGGACGTGTGGACGATGTTCACCTGAATGAAGACGATCAGGCTGCGGTGAGTATGCGCATTCACGATAACGTAAAAATCACCGCCGACGCCATCGCCTCCATCCGCACCAAAGGTATTATCGGCGACCGTTTTATTCGCATTTCGCAAGGTGGCGACGACAGCATACTTACCGACGGGGAGGAGATAGAAGAAACCGAATCGGCCATCAGTCTCGAAGGGCTGGTGTCGAAATACATCTTCAACAGTGATTCTAAAAATTAACCCCCCGCAGGCGGAGTTAATCCACCTATCCGCAATGATTGTAAGTCATAAACTACAGCACCATACCGATATGCTAAGGAGATGTTCCAATGTTTAAAAAGATGCTGATCATACTTTCATTTATCGCCCTGCTGCCAATGCAGGCCACGGCCCATGAACAAGGACCGCTGCCCGTTGTCAAGACCGCTGTCGGCGGTGTGATCGACGCGCTCAAAGCACGCAAAGACCAATCGTCGCTTTCGAATACGGACCGCGAAGCGATTCGTGCGGCTATTCAGGGTTATTTTGATTTCGGCGAAATGGCCAAACGCGCGCTGGGCAAACCATGGAAAAAAATGGCCCGCGAGCAGAAAAAAGAATTCGTAGCGGCCTTTCGCGAGCTTCTCGAGCTGTCCTACGGCAATCGCCTCGCCGATTACCACGATCAGAAGGTCGAATACGGAAAAGTGAAAATCGGCAAACGCACCGCAATCGTCAATTCCGAGGTGATCGATGCCGAAAAACGCACCCCGGTACGCTACAAACTGGTGCATAAAAAAAGCGGCTGGCGGGTTTACGACATCAAGGTGGAAGGCATCAGTATGATTAGCACCTACCGCACCGATTTCCGCGCTGCGGTCAACAAAGACGGCATTGACGGTTTTCTCGACGGCCTGAAAAAACGTGTCGCCGGATTGAAAGAACAGGATCAATCCGCAAGCTGACCATCAAGCAAGCTCGCAAAAGCCGTGAAACATTTTCTACTCGCTTGTCGGCGCATGCTGCTCGCGGGTTTTGCCAGTTTAATGTTGCTCGCCGGATGGGTGTATTGGCAAGCGCCTTCGCTTAACGAATTACACCCGCAACTGGAACGCATACTTGCCGGACAATTTGGCCTAAAAGGTCTGCGTTTGGGCGAATTATCGTGGCGCTGGGCCGGATACACGTGGTTGAATGCCAAAAACATCACCTTTACAGGCCCTGCCGGACGCATCCAAGTAGAAGATGCACAACTGGAAGTGCGCCTTTCAAGCTGGGATTTGCTGCTCGGAAATATCGAACCGACCAGCATCAGCTTGCGCCACGGACGCATCGCACTGCAGCTTCCGCGCGCCGCCAGCGGCGAATTGCTACCGATTCCTGCCGGTCAACTGAATATCGAGGATTCAACGGTCACTCTTCGCTACGGCGCGTTCAGCAATCGTTTCGAACATCTTAATCTGCATTTGGATGTCGCGCGCCGCAGTCTTGCCATGCAGCTTCCCGGTTTCACGTTGGATGTCGCTTGGAATGAAAGCCTGCAACCGCTGAGCCTGCAAGCCCGATTCGACAATCTGAACTGGCTGCCCGAAGCTTGGCGTATGCGCACCCGTGGCGAATTCAATGCGCAGCTGAGCCTCACAAAAGCAGATGCCGATTCCAACTGGCAACTGCAAAGCACGCTGAATTCGGATAGTGGGGCAAGCATTCTCAACCGCAGTAACACAGCGATTATCGCATTCAACGCTGTTCAATTGAAAGCACGCATTCACACCGCTATGAATCCGGCTAATGTGCAACGCATCGAATGGCAACAAATCAATTGGCAAAATAACGACAATCACCTTGCCGCCAACGGTGAGTGGCACGACGGTATGCTGACCCTTGCCTTGCAGGCCGATACATTGGATATCAATACGCTGGCAGAATTAAGCAAAGGCCTTGCCGACGATGACTGGCAGGCATGGCTTGGCGCACTGCGTGGCAAGGCGCACAAGCTGCGCGCCGAATTAAAACTGGTGCAAACAAACGCATGGCGCATGCCGCAATTCAGCCAATTGTCGCCCAACGATATACAACTGAACACACAATTGAGCGACGTATCGATTGCACTGAAAAAACCGGATGAACTGCTGGAAAAATTAAACGGCACGCTGAGCATCAATGCCGACGGATTGACAATGCATGTGGATGACGTCGTCTTGCCGCATCAGGCGGGCGAGGTGCATGGGCAATTGCATATCGCTGATTTATACCAGCCGGTCTTTGCCATTGAAGGTCTGGGGGCAGTCGATGTCGGTCGTTGCGAACAATGGTTGAATCCGGGCGGCATGCCGCAAGTCGTTTGGCATAGCGCACAGGCCGAGGCGCAATTTAATTTCACTTGGCCGATGGCTGCGGCATTCCCCGACAGGGGCGAAGCCAAATTAACGCCAAAATC
>JAJRWP010000088.1 GCA_021545645.1 Zetaproteobacteria bacterium
AATGGATCCTCGCGCGGCACAAGCAGGGTAATACGATGCGATGCATGATCGGGATACACCTGATGATTGGCGGGCGAACCGCCATCAGCCCACACCTGAACCGGCATGAGCAAAATACAGGACAGCAACAACAGCCCCGCTGTCATCGCAAACACGCTGCGAACGCCCGCCCCGCCGCCGGGACATATGCTCAAACCGAATATCAACACCCTATTCATCAACCTCCTAAGCTTTAATCACCTCAAGCCGTAACCTGCCAGATATTGCAATACCCCTGCATCAACCCATGAATAACGGAATAATATCTTTCAGCGACACGATTCCCTTTTGCGCCCATTGCATGGCGGTTTCTTTAATTCCCTGCATCCCCGCCGCACGTGCGGCAGCAACCAATTCATGCTCGGATACCTGGCGGCTGATCAATGCTCTGAGTTTTGCATCGACATGCAGGAATTCATAGCACATGACACGCCCAGCATATCCTGTATGCATACAAAGGTCGCAGCCATCCGCTTTGTAGTCAACCTGCCCCTCGTCCAGCACTATGCCGTGAAAAGATAATGAATCTTGTACCTCGTCACTCACCTTGTGTGGCTGCTTGCAATGCTCGCACAATTTCGGAATAAGCCGCTGGTTCAACACCGCCCTGACCGTCGCGGCAACCAAATAGGGCTCAATGCCCATTTGAATAATTCTGTCGAATGTGCCGACGGCAGTATTGGTATGAATGGATGAAATCAACACATGGCCTGTCGTCGCCGCGCTCATCGCTGTTTTAAGCGTTTCAATATCGCGAACTTCCCCCAGCATGATGACATCCGGATCATGGCGCAGCGCATTGCGCAAAGCTGCGGCAAAGGTGAAACCTATCTTGTCGTTAATCTGAATCTGATTCACGCCTTCGATTTCCCGCTCAATCGGATCCTCAAGCGACAATAAATGCTTCGGCTCTCTGGTTAAGTCCTGCATGATAGCCATCATGGTTGTGGATTTTCCGCTGCCCGTCGGTCCGGTAATCAGCAACATGCCGTGCGCCGCCCGTGCAATTTGGCGAATGGCGGTGATATTGGCATCACTCAGACCTAATTCATCAAGCAATTGCTCTTCGGCGCGGGTGCGCAAGATACGCAACACCATATGCTCGCCATGCAGTCCCGGCATGCATGAAACGCGAAACTCGACACGCTGATCGCCGCTTTTCAGGTTGATACGCCCATCCTGCGGCTTGCGATGCTCGGTCACATCCATGCCCGAAATAATTTTGATGCGCGCAATCAGGCTTTTATGCAGACGATGGTCCAGCTTGTGCCGCTCGCGCAACATGCCATCTATCCTGAAAGCGATTTTCAGATCTTTTTTCATCGGCAGAATATGAATATCGCTGGCATCAGAAGTCATGCCCTCAACAAGAATGTTATTCGCCAATTTGATAATTGGCCCCTGTTTGGCCTCGTCAAGCAATTGGATATCGTCTTCGACCTGCTCAGCCTTCTCGGCGCTAATCGCCTTGTCGATATCAATATCGGACATGTGGCTGTCGGGAACATAATGCTTCTGAATCATGTCCGCGATTTTATTGGAAGGCGCGACAACCAACTCCGGACGACGGTTTGTTCTGAAAGCAAGGGTATCGATAATACTAGGGTCGGTCGGATCACTTGTCGCCGCAACAATGCAAGCATCGTCGGCGGAAATCGGTAGGATGTTCAATTCAAGAGCAAGCTTTCTCGGCACCAAGGAAAGGGCTAGCGGCTCAGGCACTGTATGATCCAGATCAACCATGCGCAAACGGAATTTCAACGCCAGTGCCGTAAGCAGCTGCTCTTCAGTCACCATGCCACGCTCAACCAGTATTTTGCCCAGCGGCTTTTTACAGCTTGCCCGCTGATCGTCGAGCGCTTCCTGCAATTGACTTTGTGTAATTAATTCGGCTGCAACAAGCAAATTACCCACGCGAATGTCGGTTTTTTTTGCCTTTTTACTGGCGAAAATCTCATCCTCGATTTTTTCCCGGGGCAAGCCGTGTCTTTCCGAAACGACTTCTCCGAGCTTGCGATGCTTTAACCGCTGCTGCTCATTCAACGCCTCGCGAACATGCGTTTCGGAAACCATGCCTTCATCGCGCAAAATTTCTCCAAGCGGACGCAATTGCGTCCGCCTGACAATGCCGATATTGGTGAAAAATATCAGCCTGATCGAATGGCTGTCCGGACTGACCGGAATAGCGAAGAAGCCAATCTCCGTTTCATTGCGGGTTTGGCGCAATACGCGAGCCGTGCGGAAATCACCGTCGCAGGTGGCTATATCCTCCAACACCTCATGCGCCAGCATCGGCGGGTCCGGGGATTTATTGAACGGTGTCAAAAAAAGAAGGGGCTGACACCTAATAAAATTCTTTGAGCAACATTTTCAGGTCTTTCAGTTGCTCTTTTGAATTAGCCAGATTAAACCTCCACTCGCACTCTTTCAAGAATAGTTCAAAATGCTGTCTTGGTATTCCATTAAA
>JAJRWP010000089.1 GCA_021545645.1 Zetaproteobacteria bacterium
CTCCGATTTTCCACGCATATCACCGGAAACCTCAAGCACCTCATTCGCCGCCCTGCCGGTATCGCCAGCAGCAGAAGACACGCCGCCAATCGCCTCGGTAACATTATGCGCCGCCTCGCTGGCGTATTGCGCACTCTGGGCAATCTCCCGTGTTGCTTGATTCTGCTCGTCGGCTGCGGCGGAAATCGCCCGGTTAATTTCATTGGTTTTGGCGATCACATCGCCGATATGCGCAATCGCATCCGCGGCCTGTTGGCTTTCCGTCTGAATACTGGAAATCTGTTTTGAAATTTGCTCCGTCGCCTGCGCCGTCTGGCTAGCCAATTCCTTCACTTCGCCCGCCACCACGGCAAACCCACGTCCGGCATCGCCAGCCCTAGCCGCCTCGATACTGGCATTGAGCGCCAGCAGATTGGTTTGCTCGGCGATGTCGGTAATAACCTGAATCACATCGCCGATTTCCTGCGAGGCATGCGATAAACGCTGCACAATCGCATTGCTCTCGTCCGCTTCCTGCGCCGCTTTTTCAGACATACTCACCGCTTCACCCACTTGCCGGGTAATTTCAGCGATGGAGGCGGACAATTCCTCGGCAGCGCTGGCCACCGTGGCTACATTATGCGCCGCTTCATTGACATTCTCGCTTACAGCATTGGCTTGCGCCGACGACTGCTCAGCCATTGAAGACAAGGTCTGCGAACTCGCCTGCATCTGCCCTGAAGATGAAATCAACTCCTGCACCACGCCGCCGATATGGCTTTCGAATGCTGCCACCAGCTCCACTTCTTCGGTCACATCATTCCAGCTCACCAGTATCTGCTGCCATTCACCCTGTGCATCATCCACTGCACAGGCCGAGAAACTGATATGTTTATTATCCGCTTTGAATTGCGCTGTTGCCGGAAGATTCGTTTTATCGGCTAAGAACTTACGCTGATGCGCCGGATCTTTGTGGAAAATATCAATGCATTGACCAACCAGTTCATCCGCTCGACAAGGAAGAAAATGTTCGATGGATTTGAACAGTTTCTGGGCCTCCGGATTCAGATAGGAGATGGTTAGCGTCTTGCGATCGGCCAGCATAATGGCTTGCGGCAACAGTTTGGTTACCTGCCCCAGCGCATAAGCATCCTGCACTGTTGCCTTGAGCTTGTTAAAGGAGATAACCAAGCCGTTGATAATACCGGCCATACGAATATCCGACAGGTCCACCGAGGTATCGCCATCGTCCAAGGCGTCCATAGCCTGTTCGATCCTGCCCAACGGCGTCACAATACTTCTGCCAATCAGCGTGAGCAGCGCAATGCAAATCACCAGAATCAGTACTAAGCCGCCCCAATACCATTTGGCGGATGTATCATGTACGACTATTGCCTCGCTACTGTAAGCATCAAGGATGTCGGCCAATTCTTCATCCACACCATTCATCCCGGGCGAAATAATATTCTCGTAATCTTCATTCAGAAGCGCACTGGCCAAAGCCAGCGCCAATGCGCTATCGACATAGGCGGAGAAACTGTCTTTATAAACCTTCATAGAACGAGCAATGGGCGTTTTCTGATCAGCACTAAGTCGGGAAGCTGCCAGCAAGGTATCAAATTTCGCCGCTTCATGATGCCATTTTTGCACATATTTTTCTTTGCCGCGCAGCATAAAATCTTTTTCGTGCCGACGCAGCATCAGCATGGAAACCGTCATGTCTTTGGCCTGCACATGTTTGAGCAAGGCTTCCGCCGCATGTACGGCATTGCGCAATTCACCACGCAACCCCTGCTTTTCGCTTAAACCCAGTTTTTCGCGCAAGACACGGACTTTTTGCCACTGCACACCGTACTGCTGCATGCCCTTCTTGGCTTCCACAGCCCCCGCTTTCGATTCGTCATTCACGGCTTCGTTGATCACCGTATCGAATTGCCTTTCATTGTCGGCCAACAGTTCTGCAATATCGTCGCCCGTCGCCGCCCCGCCCTTGGCAAAAACCATAGCCAGCGCATTCATTTTTGCCGCATTGCTAAGCGTATCTTTGACAATGCTTTGCTGCTCCAGAACCGTATTGGCCTTGACGTAAACTCCCTCCAACTGATTAATCGTGCGTTGATGCACGGCGCCGACAATCAGCGTGCCGATAATGACGATTACACTGATTAACATTAAGCGTTGCTTGATATTAACCTTTTCAAATCCTTTAAATGATTGCGATTCCGAGCTTATCGTTGTCTCGCCCATGGTCGGCTCCCTGTGAAATTAATAATCTCTCGAATGTTGCTCTGCCCTATATCGGTATATTTCCCGCTGACTTAAACACGGATATACAGATGCATGCAGATGGTTCATAACAATGTTCATAGGGTGTAAAAAGCATAAATCAGGCCAGTTTGTTCGGCTTGGATAAGAATTCAGGATGTTTTTCCCGGGTTTTAGGCTGCTGGAGCTAGAATGAGGCTTGTTATTCCGGCGGGTTCGTTTTTTCGCTGTTCGATGGCTCCGGAATGGGTTTTTGCGTGTTTTCCGGCTGCGAAGCAAGCGTTTCCCGGTATGCCTCGACAAAAGCCGTCAGATTGGCAATAACCAGTGAATAAACAGCGATACCAAACAACATCGTCAACACCGCAACCATGCGCCCGCCGCCGGTAATCGGAACCATATCGCCATAACCGACGGTGGTTAAGGTGACAAACGCCCACCATAAACCATCTTGCAGTTCGTGAAATTGTGGGTTTTTCCCATGTTCAAGCATAAAAACAGTGGTTCCGAATACAAAAACAAGGCCAAATACCAACGCCATCGCTGCCGGCAGGCTGTCGCCGGATAAAATCACCAACCTCAACAAACGATCACGATTGGAGCGAATCAGCGCCCCGATTTTCATCGCCGGAGCCAAACCGGCCACCTTAAAGGCCATCAACATACGCAATATCGGCGACGATAGCAGCACCACCAGCGCCAAATCGAACCAGTTGGATTTCATCCATGCCTTGCGATCGTCGTCAATCCACCAGCGAATGAAAAACATCACCACAAACGACAGCAGCGCCGCCAGCACCACCCACTCGGGCATCCCCTTAATAAACGATGCCGCCACAGCACCCATGGTTGCCGCAAAAAGTGCCGCATCAAGCAAGCGCTGAAAAAGACGCCGCCGGGTCATGGCCTAGAAGCCGTCACCATCTGGAAATCGCCATGCTTGAATCACTACCCATCGTCTAGTGATTCTCGCCCGCTTTGTGACCAAAGTACAGCGACAGCGAAACAAGAAAAATTCCACCGCCCATATACAAAATATTCAGCGGATCATCGAAGGTCACATGCAGCACATTTTTGAAAAAGGCGACAATCAGAATCATCAGAATCACCTTACCGAGGCGATCTTTCAAATCATCAAGGCTGGTGATTTGCAGCAAGCCGCCGGAGGCTTCGTCGTCGCGCGCAAAATGAATTTTAGAAATGTGCAATTCATACACCCCAAGAGCAAAAATCAGCAGCACAATAGCCAGCAGGAAATCATCCACAGCAGTAATCACATGGCTAACGACGATGGTGTGGAAATTCTCAATCTCATGCCCCATGAAATTCACCTGCACGAACTCGACAAGCAATTTCCCCATATCCAGTGCCGATGAAATAAACAGCAAGGCCATGCCGATAATACACGACCATACCGCCAACAGTGTCATATAGCGCGACCGCCACAGCAACTTCTCAAAAAATACTTTCATATTCACTCCCTCAATGCGCGCATCTGCCTTGCATGGCCGATAAAAAATCGGCTTCGCGCATCTCAAGCGGGTAAAAGCATATTTAATGCCAGTTCAAACAGACAAAACCGAGCGAATAATTGGCGGGCTGCGCAAACAGCCCCTAAACAATCATCCCAGCACCGACGGTGTTGTTGCTGAAGGTGTCGATGACAATAAAACTCCCCGTCAAACGGTTGTTTTCGTAAGTGTCGTAAAACAACGGCTGCTGCAACTTCAAGCGAATGCGACCAATTTCATTCATCGCCAATTCATCGCCTTCGACATGCGCCAACGTGTGAATATCGGTTTTGAATTCAATCGCCGCCACCATCGCCCGTATTGCATTGGAAGTTTGCTTGATGACATATTTTTTACGCGCTACCAGCGGCTCATCGCCGATCCAGCAGATATTGGCGGAAATTTCGCGTTCGCTATTCGGTAGTTCATCGCTGCGCACCAGCATATCGCCACGTGAAATATCGATTTCATCGGCCAGCACCAACGTCACGCTCTGCGGCGAAAAAGCTTCGTCCGGCGAACCGTCGAAGGTGACGATTTCCTTGACCGTGGAACTCTGCCCGGAAGCTAAAGCCGTCACTTTATCGCCGACCTTCACTGTACCGGAAGCGATACTGCCCATAAAACCGCGATAATCGGGCAATTCCTTGGTTTGCGGACGATTAACCAACTGTACCGGAAAGCGAAACGGTTTTTCGTCAACGCGACCCAAAACCTCCAACGATTCGAGCACCTCAAGCAGCGTTGGCCCCGAATACCAAGACATACGCTCGCCGCGCTTGGTCACCATATCGCCTTTCAGCGCCGACATCGGTACGGTAATCAGGTCTTTAACACCCTGTTTGGCACAAAAAGCTGTCAATTCGTCACGAATATCGTTGAATTTCTGCTCGTCGAAATCCACCAAATCCATTTTGTTGATGGCCACAATCAAATGCGGAATTTGCAACAACGACAAAATATGCGTGTGCCGTTTGGTCTGTGCCATCACCCCGTTGCGCGCATCAATAAGAATAATTGCCGCATTGGCTGTCGAAGCACCTGTGACCATATTGCGCGTGTATTGCTCGTGTCCGGGGCAATCGGCCATAATGAATTTACGTTTGGGGGTGGCAAAATAACGGTAGGCGACATCGATGGTGATGCCCTGCTCACGTTCGGCAGACAAACCATCGGTAAGCATGGCCAAATCGATTTCCGCCTCACTGGCGGCATCACGTTTGGTAGTCACCGACAGCAATTGATCCTCAAAAGCACCCTTGGTATCGACCAGCAAACGGCCAATCAAGGTGGATTTTCCATCATCGACGCTCCACACCGTCACCAGACGCAGAAGTTGAATCTCCTGACTTAATTTCCAGTCCACATTCATCAGAAGTACCCCTCTTTTTTCTTGTCTTCCATGGTGTTTGCGCCGTGATCAATAATGCGTGTTTCCCGCTCGCTGCGTTTAGCGGCAGCGGCTTCGGCAACGATTTCATCGATATTCGTGGCATCCGAACGCACCGCACCGGTACACGGCATACAGCCAAGGGTACGGAATCGGCACATCACATCCGTCGGCTCTTCGCCTGCATGCAATTGATCTTCCAGATGCTTGTAATACGGAATCAGCATCGCCCCACGTTCGATCATTGGCCGTTTTTTGGCGTAATACAGCGGCACAATCGGGATGTTCTCCTCGCGGATATACATCCAAATATCCATTTCCGTCCAGTTTGACAACGGAAACACACGCACGCTTTCGCCCTCGTGAATACGCCCATTGTAGATATTCCACAATTCGGGCCGCTGATTTTTCGGATCCCACTGACCGAATTCGTCGCGAATCGAAAACACACGTTCTTTGGCCCGCGAACGCTCTTCATCGCGCCGTGCACCGCCAAAAGCAGCGTCGTAACCACCCTCTTCCAGCGCATCAAGCAAGCCTTGCGTTTTCAAAGCACCGCAACAACGGGCGACACCGAATTCCTTCGGATTCATACCCTTGGCAATGGCATCGTCGTTCTTGCGCACAATCAGTTCGGCACCGATTTCCTTCACATAGGCATCGCGGAATTCGTACATTTCCGGAAATTTATAGCCGGTATCGACGTGCAATAGCGGGAACGGCAGCGCTGCCGGATAAAATGCCTTGCGCGCCAAATGCAGCATCACACTCGAATCCTTGCCGACGGAATACAACATCACCGGATTACGGAATTCGCCAACCACTTCACGCATAATGTGAATGGATTCGGCTTCCAGCATCTTCAACTGGGTTAATTTATGTGCACTCATTCATTGCTCCTCACATTCGTTGCTCATCAAATACCTTCGCCGGATTCGCCTGTGCGCCCGCCAAGCGAGGTGACATGCAGACCGCATTCGGCCAGTGTGTCCTGTTGTTCCCACCACCAGCGACCCGCACGCGGATCCTCGCCGGCGGTAATCGCACGGCTACAGCATTCGCAACCGATGGAAACATAATGCTCGTCGTGCAGGCGATTATACGGCAGATCATTGTCGCGTATATACTGCCAAATATCGGCTTCCGTCCAATCAAGCATGGGATTGTATTTCAGCAAGCCAAACACCGGATCATTCTCGACCTGCTGAATGGATTGACGGTTTTCGGCCTGATCCCGACGCCGACCGGTAATCCACGCGCCCATACCGGCCAAAGCTTTACGCAACGGCTCGATTTTACGCACACCACAACACATCTTACGATTTTCCAGCGATTCGTAAAATAGATTCACGCCGTGCTCGCGGACCATTTTTTCGACAGCCTGCGCATCAGGAAAACGAATATCCAACTGCAAATGATAACGATCCTGCAATTGCTGCATCAAATCGTAGGTCGCCTGCGGCAAGCGCCCGGTATCCAGTGTCATGATGCGAATACCCGGCACATGGCGACAAATCAAATCGATTTGCACCACCCCTTCGCTGCCCAACGCACAGGGGTAAATCAACTTATCCCCGTGTTTATCGTGTGCTGTTTTGAGCAGCGCAACGGTTGCGGACTGTAAAGAATCTATACCCATTAAAGCGCTCCGATATGAATCGTCGGCCACCAAAAACGGCTGACCAGTGCAAACAGCAACAACGCCGAAAGCATCAGCACCATGCCCAGACGCATCATGCGCCCCAATTCGATATAACCGGTACCGTAAATCATCGCATTGGCTGGCGTCCCCATCGGCAGCATGAATGCAAAACCGGATATAATACCAATACTTAGCGCAACAAGCAGCGGATCGACATGCGCTGTTCCGGCCATCGAAATAGCCACCGGCAACATAATCGCCACCGCTGCCGTATTGCTGATCGATTCGGTGAGCAACAGGGTAATCAGGGCAAGCAACACCATCAGCCCCCAACCGGAAAGCCCGTCCGGCCACAACGCAAATGCCAGCCAACCGGCCGCACCGGTCATTTCCAGTGCCTTGGCAATGGCAATCGCACCGCCATACATCAAAATCACACCCCAATCGATATGCGATTGCACTTCCTTCCAGTTGGCAATACGCAGCGCAAACATGGCCACCACAGCCAGCAGCGCAATGCCGGCAAGCCCGACATCTTCACCAAGAAAAACCCATGCCGCCACAGTCAGCAGCATCAACGCCGCCATCAACCTCGCCGACCACGATGCACGGCCAATTTGCAAACGTTTCAAATCAAGCCGGTGCATCGCCCCGTGTAAATCGACATCGGCAAAACGCACGACAAACAGCAACAACATGGCCGCCACAACCAACATACCGATAACGATCGGTGTCGCCGCCAGCGTCCACTGTGAAAAAGAAAATGCCTGTCCGGTTGTTTCTTGCACAATACCCATGGCTAACGGCCCGCGCGCACCGCCCAGCAAGGTTGTTACCCCGCCGATAATCGCCCCCCATGCCAGCGCGAAAAACAGGCCCGATGAAAAAGAATGCCCCTTCGGCAATTCCAACCCGCGAACAATCGACCAGACAATCGGCAGCATCACCGCCACCACCGCGTGTTCCGGCATAAAACAAGCCATCGCCGCCGACAGCAACAGAACCGTCAACAACAGACGGCGCGGACTGGTTCCCATGCGGCCAAGAACAGCCAGAGCAAGCTGCTCGGACAACCCGGAACGGACAATGCCCGCAGCCAGCGCAAATGCCCCAAGAATAAAAAATATCGCCGGATTGCCAAACAACGAATAGACATCGCTGGCCGGAAAAACACCAATCATCGGCAGCAAGGCCAAGCCAAGCACCGAAGTCACCGGCAACGGCAGCAATTGCGATACCCACAACACCAGACACAAACCGAAAATCACCAACGCATGCCAGCCCTGTGTCGTCAAACCCTCCGGCGGCGTTTGCAGCATGGCCAGCGTCGCTACAATACCGAGCAAAACCAGCGACAAAAGCGGCAAGCTGCGCCGCGCAATCAACACATGAATCGGTCGCTTGTCCATCGCCTGCGCACCGCTTTGTTCATCGGTCAGCCGCACCCGCAAATAACGGCGCAAAGCATCCAGCCAACCATGCACTTTGCGACCCACCGAAGTCGTCGAAATGCGTTCATGCAACATGGTATCTCGGCCCATCAACGCACCGCTTTCCATCGGTGTCAGCACCCGCCCCATATCGCGCAAACGATGGCTGGGCAGTTGCGAATCGGAAAGTATTTCATATTGCCGAAGCAGCGCCTGCTCAATATCGTCGAGACGCGGCAACGGTGTCTCAGCAAGCGGTGTGCCCGGCAAGGGGCGAAACGGAATCAACAGCGGCACAACACCGCAACCGACCAGTTTGTGCATGCCCTCAACCGTCGAATCGAGTGCTTCCAAACCGACAATCAGATGGCTGACCACCGAACCGGCACGAAATACCGAAACAGCCCGTTCCAGCGCCCGCCAAACAGCCTGCTGCCCGCCTTCTTTTTCTTTGCCGGGGCAAACTTCGGCAAAACGCGCTGCGTTCTGTACTTCAAGATTGCAAACAAAAATATCAAGCCCTGCGGCATACAATTCGTCGATAATATCGACATTGCGCGGCGCTACTGTTTCCAGCGCAATCTGCTGATGGCCCAGATGCTTTCTGAGCAGGGCAATCACCGGAATCAAACGTGCCAAACCCGCATCGTCGCCCGGCGATGCGCCGTTGTATAAATAAACGGTATCAATATCGCGCTCGGCCAAAGCCGCACGCAACACCTCGACCAACTCCAGCGGATCGCGCATCGGCGGTTCGGCTTCGTTGAGCATCGAATCGTATTGGCAATAACCGCAGGCCATGCCCGGCTGCGCAAAAAAACCGCAACCCATCAGCGGATGCAAAATCAGCAAGCGGTCGTGCAAGGCCGAAAAACTGCCCATGCGCGCCCCAGCACGTGTGGTTTGGCGATAAAACTTGGGCGCTTCCAGCAATTGCACATCCTGCGTTTCACCGCCGCAAGCAAGCTGCGCCTTCGCACCCCGTACAGACAAGGAAAAACCGCTGCTCTCGGTAAACGGCTGGCCGACCGGCACCGTACAAAACTGGCCGCTCGGCAAACGCACATCAACCACCGATTCCACAGCATTGGCCTGCGCCACATAACGCGAAGCATCGGGTAAGCCGTCCGGCAATGCCAAACCACGGCTAACGAGTGCTAGCTTGGTTCGCCCCGGATTGGCAAAAGGATGCAGGTCGTCTGTAGCCATTAGATTTGCGAGATTTTCTCCACCACGATTCGCCATTGCGCATCGGAAATCTGCTCTTTGACATGCACCTTCTGTCCCTGCTCTTCCAGCGACAGCGGTACATTCTCAATCGGCGCACCATCGTCGAGAATCACTTCCAATTGCGAACCAATCGGCATCGAGGACAGCTTGATTTTGGTTTTGACAAAATTCATCGGGCAAGCCACACCGGAAAGATCGAGTGATGCGACATCGCCAGCAGAAACTGTATCGGCGGTTGCCTCTACGCTGGACGCCGCCTCTACCGCCGCATCCGGCACGGCGGCAAAGCGTTTCGCGGCCAGTTTCAACCACGCCGCCTGCACATCGCGCAATTTATTCACACCGGCAGCCGGATCGGCCAAATCAATGCCCATCAGCGCCGATTGCACGGCCATAAAACATGCCATCAATTCGTCATCACCCGCAGCACTGCTCATCAACAGGCCAAACACATCATGATCATCTTCCGGCGCTTCACCAAACGGCACCAAAAATGCACGCGCCGCCGAAATGGCCGAGCGGCGTAACGCCGTCTGCGCTTCAGCCCAGAACATCGCATCAATATGCGCGCGCGCAATCAACAATTCGTATTCCGCTTCCGAAATCAGCGCATCGGACATCGAAAGCACCGCACCGGCGCACTCGCCCTTTTTGTTGCCCTTGGTATTGAAGGCCTCGTTTTCGCTCCAATCGTAAATCAGCCCGTCGATTTCGCCCGATTGACCGGCAAACGGCGCTAAAATCGCATTAATCGCTTCCTGACCGATACGTTTGGCCCAATCATGCACACTTTCGCCTTCGCCGCGCCCGTCTTTGTAGGCATGCAATACCGCTATGCCCGCTTCCGGCGCACGTTTGGCAGGCACCGGATCGGTGGCAAAAGCCAATGGCTCACCGGCAGTTCCCGAACCGCCGACATGCAACTGATAATGCGGTACCGCCTGCGCATCGATTTTTTTAGCTAGCCCATGAAAACCAAGATCGGCGATATGGTGGCGACCGCACGAATGCTGACAACCGGATGCCTTGACGGTAATTCCGGCCAGCGTCGCGTCTTTTTTCAGGTCCGCCATCAACGGTTGCAGCGCCGCCGCCAAACCGCGACTGGAAGTGATGCCCAAACGGCAAGTTTCCGTACCCGGACAAGCGACAATATCGGCAATGCCGCGTGCATATGCTGTGCTAAGTTCGGAAGCGTTAAGGATTTTTTGCGCCGCATCGACATTGGCCGCATCGACATCGCAAATCACCACGCCTTGTTCTGCCGTCACGCGCAATGCATCCGTGCCCGCAGCGCGCGCCGCATCGGCCACCGCATGACACTGCGCCGGGGTCAAATCACCGCGAAACAGATTGAGCAGAATCGCCTGCTTGCCGTTGTGTTGCGCAAGCACACCGGAATCGGATTGCGGCGGTTGAGAACGCGGAAATTCAGCCGTCGGTGTACGCCAGTTGCTACCTGCATAAGTTTCGTCGCCGGTATGCGTCGATTCAATCACTTCCCGCTGTTTTTTGTATTCCTCGACAAAACCATCCGCACCCAGTTTCTGCGCCACATATTTCATGCGCGCACGGGCACGGCGTTTGCGGTCGGAATACTTGAAATGCATGCGCATCAATGCTTCGCCAACCAGCAACACATCAGTTTCGGGAATAAATTCTTCCAGCAACAGCGCGCCCATCGGCTGCGTGGACAAACCGCCAGCCGCCCATACCTTAAAGCCCTGCATACCATCTTTTTGCGTGGCGATAAAACCAATATCGTGCATGCCGGATAGGCCGCAATCGGTATCGCATCCGGAAAAATTCACCTTGAACTTGCGCGGAAACTGCTGCGCCAGCGGATGACGCAAGAAATACTCGGCAAAACGCCGCGCATGCACCGAAACATCGGCAAATTCGGCCGGGCAACGGCCAGCCATAAAACAGGAAGAAACATTGCGCACCGTATTGCCGCAAGCCTCGCGTGTGGTCAGCCCAACGGCATCGAGACGGCGCAAAAATGCCGTCACATCGTCCAAGGCCACGAAATTCGCCTGAATATCCTGCCGTGTGGTGACATGTGCGAATTTTTCCGGTGCTTCCGTCAGTGTGCCGTCGGTGGGTAAGCATCCGGCATAATCGGCCACACAATCACCAATCACATCAAGTTGCTCCGGCGTTAAATTACCGCCCGGCAACTTGACACGCACCATCTGCACGCCTTCCTGGCGCTGGCCATACACGCCCATTTGCAGACGGAACGGCGTGAACCGTTCTTCGGACATCGCACCAGTCTTGAACGCCTTGTAACCGGCCTCGAATTCATCCACGTCGGATGTCTGTGCAAAATCAAATTCTGTCATTTTTAACCCCATACTCACCGCAGAAGGCGCAGAGAACGCAGAGGAAAGCAATCATAGTTTTTTCTCTGTGCCCCCTGCACCCTCTGCGGTAAAAAATATTTATTCGCCGAACTTCAGTTCGCAGGCCTGATCGTAGGTCACCAAATCGGTAATCGTCGGATTCTCGCCGCACAACGGACAAGCCGGGTCTTTGTGCAATTCCAATTTCTTCCATTCCATGCGCAAGGCATCGAAAACCATCAACTTACCAGCCAGCGAATCGCCGATACCGAGCAGTTCTTTGACCGCTTAGACCGCCTGAATGGTTCCGACAGCACCAGCCAGCGCACCAAGAATGCCCGCTTCCGAACAGGACGGAACCAGACCCGCAGGCGGCGGCTCCGGATACAGGCAGCGGTAGCAAGGCGCATCGTTCTGCTGATGCGGCTTAAACGTGGCCACCTGCCCCTCGAAACGGAACATGGCCCCGGAAATCAACGGTTTTTTCTCGAAATAGCAGGCATCGTTGACCAGAAATCGCGTCGGAAAATTGTCGCAGCCGTCGATAATCAAATCGTAATCGCGGATGATTTCACGCACATTGTCTTCGGTAATGAAGTAGTTGTAAGTATTGACCTGCACATCCGGATTAAGCGCCTGCATGGTGGTTTTGGCACTCTCCACCTTGGGCATGCCGACACGCTCCTGATTATGGATAATCTGCCGTTGCAGATTCGACGAATCCACCACATCGGCATCGGCAATACCGATCGTGCCGACACCGGCAGCAGCCAGATAATAGGCCACCGGCGAACCCAAACCGCCCGCACCGATCATAAACACCTTCGATTCGAGCAGTTTCGACTGCCCTTCCGCACCCACTTCCGGCAAAATAATATGCCGCGAATAGCGCTCGATTTGTTCTTCTGTAAAATCAATCATATAAAAATTTATAACCTCTTTTTACCGCAAAGTTACGCAAAGAAAATATTCCAAGAAGCTTTGCCTGCTCCACAGTGAAAATATTTTCAGACCTCGATACCCTTGAATAAATCGGTGGACATATAACGCTCGGCCATCGAAGGAATCACCACAACAATGGTTTTGCCCTTCATTTCCGGGTATGCAGCCACACGCAATGCCGCCACCATCGCCGCACCCGATGAAATACCACCGGCAATGCCCTCTTCGTCGGACAAACGGCGGGCCATTTGCATCGCTTCGTCGTTACCCACCTGCTCAGTACCGTCAACAATATCCACGTTCAGATTCTTGGGAATAAAACCCGCACCAATACCTTGAATCTTGTGCGGCCCCGGCTGACCACCGGAAATCACCGGCGAATCCACGGGTTCCACAGCAATCGCCTTGAATTCGGGATTGCGCGATTTAATCACCTCGGCGACACCGGTAATGGTTCCGCCAGTACCGACACCGGCAACAATGGCATCCACCTTGCCGTCGGTATCGCTCCAGATTTCCTCCGCCGTGGTTTTGCGGTGAATTTCCGGATTGGCTGGATTCTCGAACTGCTGCGGCATAAACGCGCCTTCGGTCTCGGCAACAATCTCCGCCGCCTTGGCAATTGCACCCTTCATGCCCTTTTCGGCAGGCGTTAACACCACTTCCGCACCCAGCAATTTGAGCAATTTTCGCCGTTCCAAACTCATCGATTCGGGCATGGTCAAAATACAGCGATAACCCTTGGCACGCGCCACAAAAGCCAGTGCAATACCGGTATTTCCCGATGTCGGCTCAACAATCACACCCCCCGGCTGCAAGCTGCCGTCGGCCTCGGCGGCCTCCACCATGGCCCGACCGATACGGTCCTTGACCGAATTCAGCGGGTTGAAAAACTCCAGTTTAAGTAAAATCTCCGCGCCCAGACCTTCGCCCATCCGTTGCAAACGGACCAGCGGCGTATGGCCTATGGTTTCTGTGATATTTTTGTATACTGCCATTTCACACCCCTCAAACTGTTTTTATTTCCAATAAACAACATAACAACTGTGTTTTAAACACAAAAAACACCGGCAAACATCAAGATTCAACCTTCGATGACGTTCTGCTCAATGGGTTCGACATGCACGTCCTGCTGCACAAGCCAAGCCAGCGCCGCATCGACAATATCTTGCTCGCCCTCGATTTCCAGACCGACCAAACCCATATGCTCTTTGACTTCGGCGGTACGGATATTGGTAATCACATCGAATTCACGCGCCAATTTCCAGATAATCGGTTCGCGTACCGTCGCCTCGGAAAATGTCAGATAAACGCGTTGTTTCATGGCCCTAACCTAGCGTGCGCCACCGGCAATCGCCGGTACGATGGAGACTTCATCACCGTCTTTCAGTGCTGTGCCGCGACCATCGAGAAACCGCACGTCTTCATCGTTGACATACACATTCACAAAACGGCGAATTTCGCCATTATCGTCGCACAAACGCTCTTTGATACCGACATGTGCAGCCTCTAAACCATCAATCATGTCGCCAATCGTTGCCGCTTCGACACTTACTTCGTCAGCACCACCGGTTAGTTTGCGTAGCGGGGTGGGAATTCGTACATTTACACTCATATCAATCTCCTGTTTTCAAATGTTTGAGTAAACTCAATCGTAGCTAAATATTCTCGACGCCGTCGGCCTTGGCCAACACGTCAAACTCTTTCAGGCTCGCATCGATGATGCGCGGCTTGTCGATTTCATCAGCAATCGCCTCCTGCGTCTTCAAGCCGTTGCCGGTAATGCACAGCACAATCGATTCGTCGCGCGGCAATTTGCCCGATTCAATCATCTTCTTGGCGCAGCCCAGTGTAACACCGCCAGCCGTTTCCGCGAAGATGCCTTCTGTTTCGGCCAGCAACTTCATCGCATCAATCACTTCCTGATCGGAAATATCCTCGGCCCAACCGCCGGATTCGTTAATCACCCGGTTGGCGTAATAACCGTCCGCCGGATTACCGATAGCCAGCGATTTGGCGATGGTATCGGCAATCACCGGATGAATCAGATCCGTACCTTCTTTCACCGATTTGGCAATCGGCGAGCAACCTGTGGCCTGCGCGCCGTACACCGCCGTACCGTTATCCTCGATCAACCCCAGTTTGATGAATTCCTTAATCGATTTATCCACCTTGGTACACAAGGAACCGGAAGCCATCGGCACCACGATGTGTTTCGGTGCTTTCCAGCCCAGTTGTTCCATGACTTCGTAACCCAGCGATTTGGAACCTTCGGCATAGAATGGCCGCACATTGACATTGACGAACGCCCAGCCGTATTTGCCGGCCACTTCCGAGCAAAGACGGTTCACATCGTCGTATTTACCGCGAATTCCGATGATTTTGGTACCAAAAATGCCCGCGCCGAGTACCTTGCCCTGCTCCAAATCGTGCGGAATAAACACATACGATTCCAAGCCCGCCGCTGCCGCATTGGCGGCCACCGAACCGGCCAGATTACCCGTCGAGGCGCAAGCCACGGTGGTAAATCCGAATTCCACCGCCTTGGACAGTGCCACCGATACCACGCGGTCTTTGAAGGATAGCGTCGGATAACAAACCGAATCGTTTTTGATATACAATTCGGAAACACCGAGGACTTTTTCCAGATTTTTAGCGCGCACCAGCGGCGTAAAGCCATTTTGCGCTCCGACCGTCGGATCGTTGTCGATTGGCAACAGCTCTTTGTAGCGCCACATGGTCTGCGGGCGCGATTCGATCAATTCGCGGGTGAATTTGCCCTGCAATTTGTCGTAGTCGTAAGCCACTTCCAGCGGCCCGAAACAGAATTCGCAGACATGCACTGGGGCAATATCGTATTCCTGCCCGCATTCGCGGCATTTCAGTGCGCGTACAATACTTTCACTCATCCAACAACTCCGTTGCCGGTACATTTATCAGGATTTCAGGGCATAAAAAAACCCCGCCCAAGATAAAGCGAGGTTGCAAAGAGCGGAGAAGTCCGCAAAATCAACAACCGCTCCTTATCGCTCTTTACGCGGATGGAAACCCATCGGTAAAGCAGGCATTGGCACCAGTCGCCTCGGATATGCGCAATCACATGTCTTTGGCCGGTTGCCGCAGTTTCTCAGGGCCTGAAACCCTCCACTGCTCTTGATAAAGCCGGATCAAATTTTTCAGTGCCGATTTCTACCTTCTATAAAGATAAAAGCAAGCACGTTGTTTTTATGGCTTTATTCGGTTTTGACCTTTCCCCCGTTCAGTTGGCTGCCGAGACAAACGAAAAAACGGGATAAAGCAGCGAAGTCGCGCCCGTTTTTGTGTGCAGCCGAGGGAACCCGCAGGGCAGTCAAATGCCGGGCGGCCTTCTTTGCTTCTTTCTTGGCCGCGCAAGAAAGAAGAAACACCCAATATCCGCATTGGCATCGCCCGCTGGCATCGTAAAGATTGGCGGCTATCATCCTCGCATGATTTCGCCCGACCAAAACACCCCGCTTTCCGTAAGCGAACTGACCGCGCACATCAAACAGGTGCTGGAGCAGGGTTTTGCCAGAGTACAAGTGGTCGGCGAGGTTTCAAGGCTGACCGCGCGCGCTTCCGGGCATGCGTATTTCACGATTAAGGATGCCAATGCAGCACTCGGCGCGGTGATTTGGAAATCGACCGTTGCTCGCCTCAGCAGCATGCCGGAGGAAGGCAAGCAATACATTTTCCACGGCCATTTATCGCTGTATGCGCCGCAAGGACGCTATCAACTGGTAATTTCGCGGCTGGAAGCGGCTGGCGGCGGTGCGTTGGCAGCGGAATTCGAGCGCCGCAAACAAGCATTTATCGCACGCGGCTGGTTCGATGCCGCACGCAAGCGGCAAATTCCGCCATTGCCCAAACATATCGGCATCGTCACTTCGGCAAGCGCCGCCGCCTTGCAGGATGTGCGCAAGGTGCTGGCCAGCCGCCCCGGCTGGTTGCAATTAACGCTTTCGCCGTCGCTGGTGCAAGGACAAGCGGCAGCAAGTGAAATCGTCCGCGCACTTTCGCGTTTGCAAAATATGGACAACTCGCCGGATGTGATTCTGCTGGTGCGCGGCGGCGGCAGCCCGGAAGATTTGTGGTGCTTTAACGATGAAAATGTCGTTCGCGCTATTGTTGATTGCCCGATTCCGATAATCAGCGGCATCGGCCACGAGATTGACAACACACTGGCCGATTTTGCCGCCGATGTGCAGGCTGCCACCCCGTCCAACGCGGCGGAAATGGCCTGCCCTGCAGTAGAAACATTGCGCCGCCACATGCCGCGCATCGCCCTGCTCGCGCAATTTTTGCATCATCGGACCGCACATGCGCGTAAATCAAGCGAACAGGCGACAACCCGGCTGCTGCACCGCTGGCGCTCGCTGCGCGACGAACAGCGCATGCGTCTTGACCGTTCGCAACAGGCCATGCAACGGCTACACGACAATTTTATTCCCCGCCTGCGTCAGGAAATCCATCTGCGGCAAGCGCAACTGAACAATCTCGGCCCGCAAGCTGTACTCAAACGCGGTTATGCCTTGCCGTTGGACAAACACGGGCGGCTCATCCGTTCAATCAAGGCCATTCAAACTGGCGGAACACTGCATATCCGCCTGCACGACGGAACGGCAGATACACAAGTCAAAAAGGTAATCCCATCATGAAATTTTTAGCTCGCCAGTTCTTTATAAGGCCATATTTTCTGCTGTTCGGGCTTGTCTTCCTATGCTCCGGCACAGCTTCGGCGCAAACTTGGCAAGCTGTGCAAGGCGATGTGCTTAGCATTGACCTACCGGTGTCCGCAGATGCGATAAGCGTTCGCGCCTTCGGCAAATCGTGGCCGTGGAAACGGCTGGATGAAAAACACATCCGCACATGGGTCGGCGTCGATCTGACAGCTAAACCGGGCAGGCACAGCATCGAAATCCACGCCGGAAAAAACCGCCAAACGGACTATATTGAGGTGAAAAAAGGCGATTTTCGCATCTCGCGCATCGAAGTGAAGAAAAAAATGGCTGTATTCGATGCCAAATCACTCAAACGCATCCGCACCGATCAGGCGGCGATTCGCGCCACCTATGCCATGCAACTCCACGAAAAACCGGCCATCAGTATCGCTTTTCAGCCCGTTGAAGGCATTGTTTCCACACCCTTCGGGGCGCAACGTTTTGTCAACGGCGAGCCGCGTTCGCCGCATTCCGGTCTGGATATTGCCGCCCCCGAAGGCACGCCGATTATCACCCCTTTGGCCGGGCGTGTGCTGCTTGTCGAATCGATGTATTTGAATGGCAATACCGTGGTCATCGGTCACGGCAACGGATTGGTCATGGTCTATTCGCACATGAAAAAACTAACGCTGCATAAAGGCGATTGGCTTGAAAAAGGCGCAACTATCGGAGAAATCGGGCAAACTGGCCGCGCCACCGGCCCACACCTGCACTGGGGGATTCGTTTTAACAACGCACGCATCAATCCGCTTTCGCTGCTGAAAGCCAATCGTTAGCAGGAGGCCGGGGAAGCCGCTTTGCAATTGCATGCTTCTGTGTAATGCTTTGCCTTGAGTTTGAGTTCAGGAGGAACTGTTTTGTCTAAGCAAAAACTGTCTAAACAAAAACAAGTATTGATTATTGAGGATGAGGAAAACATCCAAGGCATTCTCAGCGCCTTTATTGAGCGCTATTTCAACGAGCACGACATGCAGGTCAACATCAAAACAATGTCGGACCCGATTCGCGGCCTTTACGATTTAAGCACCCGTGGCGAACAATACGACCTCATCATTCTTGATGTCCGGCTGCCCAAGCTCGGCGGCGACGAAATCTACAACAGCATTTCGCATGTCACCCCCGGACTGGTCAACCGCATTATGTTTGTCACCGGTTATCCCGACGACCTGACCGAGCGTTGGCCGGGCAAGGAATTCACCATCCTCGAAAAACCCTTCCGCTACGATGCACTGGGGGAGAAAATAAGCAGCATCCTCAACAGCTAAACGAACGACGACCTAAACGGAAACGGCGCATGCCCGAAACAAAACAACAGCAACACTCATGGATTGCAGGACTCAAAGAACAGCGCATTGCACTGGCCATTGCCGCCGCAGCTTCGCTGGCGATGATTGTATTGCTGATTCTTGCGCCGGATATGGCTGCCGATAGCAAGGGTAGCGCAAAAAAATCCCAGCCAACAGCGAACACGCCGGTTTACGCTATTCCTGAGCGGCATGCAGCACAGCCTCCGAAACAACACATCAAAACACCCCCTCCACCTCATAAAAAACACACAAAAGACACAAGCAAGCAAAAAACAGCGCCCAAAAAGAAGGTACCGCACAAAATAAAACCGGTAAGCAACGTAGCGCCTAAAAACCATCCCAAACCCATAAAAAGCACGCAGCACGCCGTGTTTTTTGTGCAGGTCGCCGCCTACCGCGAGAAAAACAGCGCCCAACAGCAGGCCGCATCGCTGATGCAAAAGGGCTGGAACAGCATGGTCACCCGCAACAATAAAGGCCTGTACGTCGTGCGTATCGGCCCCGTGTCGGATCGCCCGGCTGCCATCGTTTTGCACCGCAAACTTATCGATAAAGCACAGCTCAAAGGCTTCATTGTTCAAGGCGGATAATGGCTCGCGGCCTTAGCGCTTGTGTTGCCGCCGGTCACCCGGCAACGGCGGAGGCCGGGGCCGAAATACTGCGCGCTGGCGGCAATGCCGTGGATGCCGCTGTTGCGGCGGCCTGCATGGCGTTTATCGCCGAACCGGTGCTTACCGGCGCAGGTGGCGGCGGTTTTATGCTTGTCCGCCAGGCTAACGGCATGTCAACACTGCTCGACGGCTTTGCCCGCATGCCGGAAAAACGCATCGAAAGCATCGCCGACGCCGATTTCCGTGCCACACCAATCGATTTCGGCGATAGCGTACAAACCTTCCACATTGGCCGCGCTTCGGTCGCCACACCGGGATTATTGCCGCTGCTGTTTAGCGCACAAAAGCGCTTCGGACGCATCCCCATGCGTGAAGTGCTTGCACCGGCCAAGCATGCCGCCCGCGACGGACTGGCTCTGAATGATTTGCAAGCCTCGTTTATCCACCTGCTGCAAGCGATTATCGCCTCCAATGAAGACTGTCGCGCTCTGCACAGCAACGGAAAAAACCTGCTCCATGCGGGCGAATTGTTTCGTAACAGCGATTTGGCCAATCTGCTCGAGCTGCTGACGATCGAAGGCATCGCCGAAATGCAGTACGGCGACGTGGCCAAAAGCATTGTTGCAGCAACACAGGCTGGCGGCTTACTCGGCATGCAAGACATGGCGCAAACACAGGTGGTGGAACGCACGCCCCTGCGTTGCCCTTTGTTGAACGGGACATTGCTAACCAATCCGCCGCCTTCTTCCGGCGGTACACTGATCGCCTTTTCTCTAAATCTACTGGAAAAGCTGCGTGCATCGCGCCGCGAAAGCTCTGCCGTATTGCTCGCCGCATGCCTTGCACAAGCCGCCGCAGCCCGCGATGACGATTTCGACGCGAAGCTTGACCTGCCCGACTTCGCCAACGATTTCCTGCACCCGGAAAAAACTAGAGAAGACTTTAATAAAATATCACAATCTATTGATAATAAATGTATATTTAATTACAAAGAAGCCGAAAACAGACACGGAAGCACTACCCATATCAGCATCCTTGATGCAGATGGCATGGCCGTTTCCATGACCACCAGCAACGGCGAAGGCTCGGGGATTGTCGTTCCCGGAACCGGCATTCACCTGAACAATATGCTCGGCGAAGAAGACATCAATCCGCTCGGTTTTCACCGTCTGGCAGGCAGCAAGACACTGCCGTCGATGATGGCCCCGTCCATATTTGAGCAGCATGGCCGCCCGGCCTTGATTCTCGGCAGCGGCGGTTCCAACCGCTTGCGCGGCGCTATTCTGCAAGTGCTGCTACGCCATCTAACAGACGGCATGACGATTGAAGATGCGGTGTGCGCAGCGCGCATGCACAACGAAGGCGATATTCTGGATGTCGAACCGCATGCGCTATCGCCTGCCGATGAAAAAGCATTGGCGCAACAGGGCTGGCGTATCAAGTATTGGTCGCAGCCTTCGGTCTATTTCGGCGGCGTGCATGCCATTTCCGTGCAAAACAATGGCAGCGTGCAAGCTGCTGGCGATCCACGCCGTGGCGGAGCAATCGCTTGGGCGTAGAAGCGATTATCGCCTTCGGCGGCAACCTCGGCGATGTGAAAAACACATTTATCAGCGCCCGTAAGATACTGACCGGCAGCGATAGTGTTTCGCTGCTCGCCTGTTCGCGCCTGTATCGCTCACCGCCGATGGGACCCGCAGATCAACCCGATTACCTGAATGCCGTTATCGCAATCGACACAAGCTTTTGCGCCCTGCCCTTGCTGCACCTGATGCAGAAAATCGAGGCGCAACATGGGCGCATACGCAAGCGCCGCTGGGGCGAACGCAGCCTTGATCTTGATCTCATTGCCTACGACGATATGCACATGCAATCCGCCGAATTAACCCTGCCGCATCCGGGTGTGGGCGAGCGTGTATTCGTTTTACAACCGTTGTGCGACATCCGTCCTGAATGGCAGCATCCGGCAGGTCGTTCGGCACAACAACTGCTGCAAGACTTGCAAGCATCGGGAATCGATTTACTGAAACAGGGAGAAATCTGGTAATGCAGGATTTACATCTGAAACACATCGCCATCGAAGGGCCTATCGGTATCGGCAAAACAACACTGTCCCACGCCCTCGCCGACAAGCTGCAAGCAGACATCTTGCTCGAACAAATCGACGACAATCCGTTTATCGGCTTGTTTTACGAAGACCCGGCGCGCCATGCGCTTCCCGTACAACTTTCCTTTCTATTTTCGCGCCTCAAACAATGGCAGGCATTGCATCAGCAGCAGCTTTTTCAGCAGGGTTTGATTACCGATTATATTTTCGCCAAAGACCGTTTGTTTGCCACCGTCACCCTGTCCGATGCCGAATTGGCGCTCTACGATCAGGTGTTGCGCGCCGTTGCCGTTGATCTGCCGCGCCCCGATTTGGTTATTTACCTGCAATCGGATGCCGATGTGATTATGCAACGCATCAAAAAACGCAATCGCAGCTTTGAACAAAGCCTAGGCAGCGACTACCTGAAACGCATCATCGCCGCCTACGATCAGTTCTTTTTCCATTATCAGGAAACACCGCTGCTTATCGTGCAAACCGACAAACTCAATTTTGCTGAAAAGCCGGACGATATTGATGCGCTTCTCGCACGCATTACCGCCATGCGTTCGGGTACTGAATTCTGGGCCGATTATACCGGATAAGATGATTGTTATCGCCATCACCGATCAAATGCTCTACCACCGCCGCAAAACAGGTGTCTGCCGCGCCTATCCGGTTTCGACGGCAAGCCTCGGCACGGGCAATCAATCCGGCAGCCTGCAAACACCGCTCGGCAAACACCGTATTTACGCCAAAATCGGCGATCATGCACCGCTTTACACAGCTTTTTCCGGGCGCATAGCCGTCGGCATCTACGACCCGGACCACGACAATGCGGCACGCGATTGGATTCTCAGCCGCATTCTTTGGCTGGAAGGTTTGCAGACCGGAAAAAACAAACGCGGCCACGTCGATACGCGCCGCCGTTATATCTACATCCACGGCACACATGCGGAAAATCACATCGGCAAACCCGCCTCGCACGGCTGCATCCGCATGCGCAACGCCGACATTATCGAGCTGTTTGCGCATGTGCGCGAAGGTGAAAACGTATATATCAGGCGTTAAACAGCGTCGCAGAAGCGCACGGTTTGTCGAGACAGCGACGGCAAGCTAGTATGCTGCATCGTTAAACTCCCGTCTGCCATTCTTCCGGTTCGAATTGATCCATGGATGGCCGACGAGTCCCGGTTGAGGAGCACACTTTTGTTCAAACGAATCTTGGTCGCCAACCGTGGCGAATGCGCCATTCGCATCATCCGTGCCTGCCGCGAGCTTGGCATTGAATCGGTCGCTATCTATTCCGAAGCGGATAATCATGCACTGCATGTGAAAAAAGCCGATCGTGCGGTGATGATCGGTCCCGATCCGGTTAAAAGTTATCTGAATATCCACCGCATTGTGAATATTGCTCTCGAAGCCGGTTGCGATGCCGTGCATCCGGGTTATGGCTTTCTTTCCGAAAATGCCGATTTTGCACGCGAAATCGGTAAAGCCGGGCTTGTTTATATCGGCCCGTCAGCCGATGCTATCGAAGATATGGGTAGTAAAATCAAAGCCCGCGAAGCGATGATTGCCGCCGAGATTCCGGTGATTCCCGGCTCCGAAGCAGCACTCGAAAATATCGACGAAGCACTGGTGATTGCCCGCGACATGGGTTATCCGGTGATGCTCAAAGCCGCTGCCGGTGGTGGTGGGCGCGGCATTCGCCGCTGCGACGACGATGAACAATTGCGCGAAAATTATGAAATAACCCAGCGCGAAGCGATGGCTGCCTTCGGCAGCGACGAGCTGTTTATGGAAAAATGCATCGTCGAGCCGCATCACATCGAATTTCAGATTCTCGCCGATACGCACGGCAACTGCGTGCACCTGTTCGAGCGCGATTGCTCGATTCAGCGGCGCAATCAGAAATTAATCGAAATCGCCCCCAGCCAGTTCCTGACCCCCGAATTGCGCGAAGAAATGGGCGCAATCGCCGTCAAAGCAGCCAAGGCCGTGCAATATGCCAACGCCGGCACAGTCGAATTCCTTGTCGATAAGGATCGCAATTTCTGGTTCATGGAAATGAACACCCGTCTGCAAGTCGAACATCCGATCACCGAAGCCATCACCGGCATTGATCTGGTTGCCGAGCAGATTCGCATCGCTGCAGGCTTTCCGCTGCCTTTTGCGCAGCAGGACCTCAGCCATCGTGGCTTTGCCATCGAATTCCGCATCAATGCCGAGGACCCGAAAAATCAGTTTCTGCCCACCCCCGGAACCATCACCCGCTATTATTCGCCGGGCGGTCCCGGTGTGCGTGTCGATGGCTGCGTCTATCCCGGTTATACAATCCCGCCGCATTACGATTCGATGTGCGCCAAACTGACGGTATGGGGGCCGGATTGGCAGCATACCGTCAAGCGCTCGTTGCGTGCGCTGAACGAATACAATATTCGCGGTGTGCCGACGACCCTGCCCTTTTACCGGCATATTGCCGAATCCGAGGCATTTTCCAGTGGCGATTTCCACACAGGATTCCTTGATCAGCATCCGGAATTATTCGATTATAAACCCTACGAAGCGCGCGAAGATATTGCCGCAGCGGTGGCGGTAGCGATTGCCACCCACGCCGGTTTATAAGCAGCAACCCGTAAACAGTGTTCACAAAAAGGAAGATGGCATGACAAACAAAAAGAGAAAACTTGCGATTACCGAACTGGCCCTGCGCGACGGCCACCAGTCATTACTGGCCACCCGCATGCGCCTCGACGATATGCTGCCCATCTGCGAAAAACTGGATGCCATCGGCTACTGGTCGATTGAGGCTTGGGGCGGCGCGACCTTCGACACCTGCCTGCGTTACCTCAAAGAAGGCCCGTGGATTCGCCTGCGCGAGCTGAAAAAAGCACTGCCCAACACACCGCTGCAAATGCTGCTGCGCGGTCAGAATCTGCTCGGTTACCGCCATTATGCCGATGATGTGGTGCAGAAATTCGTCGATATGGCTGCGGCCAACGGCGTCGATGTGTTCCGCACCTTCGATGCCATGAACGATCTGCGCAATGTGCGCGTTGCTTTGGCGCAGGTAAAAGCCAATGGCAAGCATGCCGAAGGCACCATCTGCTACACGGCCAGTCCGGTACATACGCTGGAACACTACGTCGATTTGGCCAAAGGTTTTGAAGATTTGGGCTGCGATACCTTGGCCATCAAAGACATGGCCGGTCTGCTCACCCCGAATGCCACACGCGAACTGGTGATCGCGCTCAAGAAAAACATCGCTATTCCGCTGCACCTGCATAGCCATTCCACCTCCGGCGTCGCCGAAATGGTGCAATGGGAAGCCGTGCATGCCGGTTGCGATATTATCGATACCGCCATCAGCCCGCTGGCTGGCGGAACCAGCCATCCGGCCACCGAATCCATGGTTGCCGCCTTTGCCGGTTCCGATTTCGATACCGGTTTGGATATTGAAAAACTGCAGGATATTGCCGCTTATTTCCGCGAGGTACGCAAAAAATACGCGCGTTTCGAATCGCATGTCACCGGCGTCGATACGCGGGTATTCGTCAACCAGATTCCCGGCGGCATGATTTCCAATCTGGCCAACCAACTGCGCGAGCAGGGTGCGTTGGATAAAATGGACGAAGTGCTCGATGAAATTCCACGCGTACGCAAGGATTTCGGTTATCCGCCGCTGGTCACCCCGACCAGCCAAATCGTCGGCACACAAGCGGTGCTGAATGTTGTTTCCGGCAAGAAATACAAAGTAATTACCAACGAAACCAAGGGTTATTTGAAGGGCATGTACGGGCGCGCACTCGGCGAAATCAACGAAGATGTGCGTAAACTGGCACTCGGCGACGAAGAACCTGTCGATATTCGCCCGGCGGATTTAATCGAACCGGAGCTGGATGCCTTGACACGCGAAGTCGGCGACAAAGCAAAATCCATTGAAGATGTGCTTTCTTATGCCCTGTTTCCGACTGTCGCCCTCGAATTTTTCGAAGAACGCGAAGCCGGAAATTTCAAACCGGAATCGCTGGATGCACCCGCCGAAGAAGGCACGGAAAACACCGCTGGTATTGCCCCCGGCTTGGCTCCGACCGAGTTCAACATCACCATCCACGGCGAAGAATACCACATTAAAATCGAGGGTTCCGGTCACAAGAGTGAAGATGTGCGCCCGTTCTACGTCAAAGTCGGCAATGTTCTTGAAGAAGTGCTGGTCGAAACCCTCACCGAAGTCGTGCCGACCGCAGACGGTAATATCGACGCAAAAAAAGCCTCCAAAGGCTCGAAAAGGCCGAAGGCTGCAAGCGATTCGGATGTAACCACGCCGATGCCGGGCCGTATCGTCGCTCTGCATGTCGAAGAAGGCGCAAAAGTGGTGGCTGGCGAGGTGGTGCTGGTTGTCGAAGCAATGAAAATGGAAAATCCCGTTTACGCCCCGGAATCGGGAACCATCAACGCCATTCATGTGACGATTGGCGACAACGTCAACCCGGATGAATGCCTGATCGAGATCGGCTAAAACAAGAGCAAGCCTAGTCACGACAGGCATCATTGATGTCCCATCATCATCTCTTGCGCGAGCGCGTGTTGGCACTTGCCGCCATGACTCAGGCGGTATATCTGGTGCGCGGTATCGCCCGCAAGGGTGTTGCCGAACGCGCCGAAATTCACACCTGCCTGAGCAGCATACTGGCGGATTCCGCTGCAAAAGCAGGCCCGCATGCCAATCATCTTTATAAACACCCGCTAAAACTGCGCACCGGCCTGATTTTGCTGCAAAAGCTATTGCACGGCGACACCATGAAAAACGATATGGATGCCGCCAAAGAAATCATCGCCTATTGTGCAGCGTTGATGAGCCTCGAAAAAAAGCTTGCGCACGACAAAGCCATGCTCGCCAGGCTGGGCGAAGGTATCGGACGCATCGACAAGCAACGCGAATACTTCGGCGATGTGCTGCACAACAATGTCATCGCCGCCATTGCCGGTCTATACGGCGAAACCATCAGCACCTTGAAACCACGCATTATCGTACACGGAAAAACGGAATTCCTCAGCCACAGCAACAACACCAATCAGGTACGCGCGCTGCTGCTTTCCGGCATCCGCGCCGCCCATTTGTGGCGCAGCCACGGTGGCGGTCATTTGCAACTGCTGCTGCGCCGCCGCGCCTTGGCGCGTGAAGCCGAGCGCATTTTGCAGGAGAGTGAAACCGCTTAACTTTTGGCGCTTGCTGACCTGCTCTTTCGTATCAGCCTGCACGCGTTAGCGGATTTGTGATAAATGCGAACGCTTCGACCGGCTCCCCGCCGATTAAATGCTCTTGAATAATGCGTTCCAGCACTTCCGGCGTGCAACCGGCATACCATGTGCCTTCCGGGTAAACGACAGCAATCGGACCACCCATGCACACCTGCAAACAATTGGCCTTGGAGCGATAAACACCGCCTTTGCCGTTTAGGCCGAGTTCATCAAGGCGTTTTTTCAGATAGTTCCAAGATTCGAGGCTTTTTTCGCGCGTTGAACACTTTGGCTTGCTCTGATCGCAACACAAAAAAATATGCCGCTGCATGGCATCCACACCGAGGTTTTTCGCCACCATGTTCAGTTGTTCTTTCATATCCCCTCCCGCCTGACATGTTCAATACGCACACGCATCAACACCGCGCCGCCAGCGACAAACAATAGCAGTATAGCGAGTACCGACAAACGATTGCTGCCTGTCGTCAAACTGACAACGGCCATCAATACCGGGCCAAGAATGGCGGCAAATTTACCCATCATATTGTAAAAACCGAAAAACTCGCCCGCCTGACCGCTCGGAATCAACGTCGCATACAAGGAGCGGCTCAGCGATTGCACACCACCCATGACCAGCCCGGAAACCGCCGCCAGCCAGTAAAAATCGTGTGCTTCGCGCATAAACACACTGAAAACACACAGCACGATATACACACCGATACCGATAAAAATACCAGAGCGCGCACCGAAGCGCTCACCGATACGGCCAAACACGACCGCCGCCGGAAATGCCACGAACTGGGTAATCAGCAGCGCCGCAATCAACACACTGCTGTCGAATCCGAGCGCCAAACCGTAATCCAGCGCCATGCGTGCGATGGTTCCGACGCCGTCGATATACAACCAGTAGGCAATCAGGAACATCCACACCGTTTTAAGGCTACGGATATGGCGAAAGGTATCCATGAACTGGCGCATACTGCGGCGCAACATCGGCCCAATACGCTGTTTGCTATCCGGTTTTTTCTCCTTCACCCACAGCATCAGCGGCAGCGAAAAAATCAGCCACCACACGGCCACACTGGCAAACGACAAGCGAATCGCCTGCGCACTGTCCGCCAAACCGAACCAAGCCGGATGCAAGGTCGCCGCAACATTACCGGCAAACAACAAACCACCGCCGATATAACCCAAGGCATAACCGAGCGCCGAATTGCGATCCAAATAGCGGCGCGATGACACATCCGGCAACAACGCATCGTAAAACACATTGCCCGCCGAAAAACCAATCCCGGCCAACAAATAAAGCATTGCCGCCCACTGCCACATGCCGTGACCGACCAGAAAAAGCCCGCCGCTCATCAACACGCCGAGCATGGTGAAAAAAATCAACAATCCCTTCTTCAAACCGCCCTGATCGGCGATAGCACCGAGAAACGGTGCAGCCAGCGCCACCACAAGCCCGGAAACACCGTTGGCCATACCCAGCCAAAACGTACTTTCGCTGGCCGCCATACCTGCCGCCCAATATTGTTTGAAAAATACCGGAAAAAAACCAGCCATCACCGTCGTCGCGAAAGCCGAATTGGCCCAATCGTAGAAAGCCCACGACCATAGACGGCGTTTATTTTCCTGCCCCATCGCCTCAATATAACAAAGTAACGGCGCGAAACGAGTGCCATGACAAGAGGAATCGACAAATGGAATGCCATATATGGACATGTTACTTTCACATTGGCATGCAAACGATTGATTAAATTATTATTTTGGGTAATCATCGCAGCATGAAATGCGCCCCGATTTCTCTTTCCCGCCTGCTGCTTGGCGGCCTGTGCATGTTTGTTTTAAGCGCCTGTGCGCAGACGATACAGCCTTGGGTGCAGCCGGAAGTTTCACAAAAAATGAAGCGCCTGCAAATAGAGAACTACCTGTTAAAACACGATCTGGCGAATTACCGGAAAAAGCTGATGCAGGCCAATATTGGCAAACGCAAGCTGGCCAAAAAACTCCAGATGATGCGCAATGCAAAAATCGAACAGCCGCAAAACAGCATGCGCAAACCAGCCCCACAGCAACAACAATCGGCCATGCAGAAAACACCGCAAACGCCAGCCGCAGCTAAACAAAAAAGCCGCACGGTCAAGCCCGCCATCTCTACCCAAGCAGCCGCCAAAGCCAATAATATGAGCATGCCCCGCGATTCCCTATCCGGGAAATCCGCCGGCGGCAAGCCCATCGCCAGCAAGCAGCACAGCAGTAAACCGGCAGCGGCAACAGCGGCGCTAAAAAATGATTCGCAAGCCATCAAGCCGGAAGACTGGAAGCTAAAAAAACGCTTGTTCTTCGGTTCCGGACATAAAGGCATGTCACCTGCCATGCGCCGGCAAATCGATGCCTTTGTCAAAACATTATCGCCCGAAGCAAAAATTCGTATCGCCGGGCATTCGGACGGCGAGCCGGTTGGCGGTTTTGCTGGGAAAACACATCAATCAAGCCATGCTTTGGCCGATAACAAAGCCGTCTCCCTTGAACGCGGCATGGCTGTGGTGCGTGCATTGATCGCCGCAGGCATCGATTCCAAACGCATTCAAGTGGCCGGATTCGGGGCAACAAAACCACTTGCTCCGAACGATACAGCGGAAGGCCGCGCCAAAAACCGGCGTGTTGAAATCTTCGTTGCCGAACCGGAAACAACAGCAAAATCCACCTCTGCACCCGCTATTGATTCCATTCAGCGGCCAGCAAGCCGTGTAAACAGCCAGCCTGCGTCTGCCCAAGTCGTTGCCGTCAAAGCGATTGCAAGCGAAATTCTTAGCGAAACCCCGGCCAAAACAACGCCAACCCAAGCCGCACCAGCGCAGCAAGCGACCATGCAAATGCGTTTATTCTTCGATATGGGGCAGAAATGGACCTCGCCGGAGATGCGCCGCCAGCTGCGCGCTTTCGCCAAAAGCCTGCCGCCAACGGCTAAAATCCGCATCGTCGGTCATGCCGACGGCCTGCCGGTTCATCAGCCAACGGCATCGCTGGCCGACAATCAGGCCATGTCGCTGGCGCGTGCAAAAAGCGTGTTTCGCGGCTTAAAAGCCTACGGTATCAGCGCCGAGCGCATGCAAGTGGAAGCTTTCGGCGCAAGCCGTCCGTTGGCCAGCAACGACACAGCAGAAGGCCGTGCCAAAAACCGCCGCGTCGAAATCTTTATCATTCAGTAGTTTTCGTTTCCGCAAACAACGAAGCCCGCAATCAAGCGGGCCTCTGAATACAACGCAACAATCAGCATCGTGGTAGATTTAAAACGGTTAAACTTACCTAATACTATTTTTGTTAAATTAATATGTGCCATAAAACTATATTTTACACCATATATATATCGTACTGCGATGAATTTTCATTAAATAATGTTAAGTTTTATAGGAAAAGTCAATTGAAATAGAAAAAACTTAGGGGCTGACACCTGACTTTTAACGAGTTAAGGTGGTCATGTGTACGTAAAGTATTGTAAGTTAAGCAGAAATAAGCAGTTAGAACTGATGAAATACTTCGTCGCGGGTTCAACGGCCAGGGTGGCCGCAGATTTAGCA
>JAJRWP010000090.1 GCA_021545645.1 Zetaproteobacteria bacterium
ACATGGATTTACAGCTTGAATGCTGCGACGAAGCGCCGTTTTACACCCTCGGCCCGCTGACCACCGACATCGCACCGGGCTACGATCACATTACTTCCGGTATCGGCGCAGCGCAAATCGGCTGGTACGGCTGCGCGATGCTTTGTTATGTCACCCCGAAGGAGCATTTGGGCCTGCCCAATCGCGACGATGTGAAAGCGGGTGTGATTACCTACAAGATATCCGCGCATGCCGCCGATTTGGCCAAAGGGCATCCCGGCGCACAGCAACGCGACGATGCGCTTTCCAAAGCGCGTTTTGAATTCCGCTGGGAAGATCAGTTCAATTTGAGCCTCGACCCCGATACGGCGCGTTCGTACCACGATGAAACGCTGCCCAAGGATTCGTCCAAGGTGGCGCATTTCTGCTCAATGTGCGGGCCGAAATTCTGTTCGATGAAAATCACTCAGGATGTGCGCGATTATGCACGCGAACACGGCATGGAAACCCGCGAAGCGATTGAAGCGGGCATGGCCGAGCAATCCGAACAGTTTGTTGATCAGGGCAGCGAGATTTATCACAAGGCTTGAGCTATAATCGTTTCACCAAGGTTAATATAAGCTAATTCAGGAGATTGCCATGCTCAAGGCGCGCGACATTATGAATCCCAAGGCAAATTATTGCGATATGGATACACCGCTATCCGATGTGGCGCGGCGTTTTGCCGAAGATCGGGTCAGCGGCTTGCTGGTGGTCGGCGAAGAGAAGCGTTTGCTTGGGGTGATTACCGAAAGCGATTTAATCGATCAGCAGGCCAAATTGCATGTACCGACGGCGATTGCCGTGTTCGATATGATTATTCCGCTCGGCGAAGGGCGTTTTGAGCGTGAACTGGAGCGTTTGCAGGCGCTTACCGCCAGCGATTTGATGCACGGCCCGGCTGTTACCGTCAATCTGGATGCGCCGCTGAATGATATTGCTGCGGTGATGAATGAAAAAGACATCCATTGCCTGCCGGTGGTCGATGGTGACACCATCGAAGGGGTGATTACCCAACACGATGTGATTCGCGCACTGGCCCGTCGCCAGCCTGCCTGATACGCACTGAATTCCATGCACAAACGCCTGAACAACGAGGCGGAAACCCTTGAATTTGCAACACAATTTGCCAAGTCGCTAAAATCCGGCGATGTTGTTTGCCTGTCCGGCGAATTGGGCGCTGGCAAAAGCGTTTTCGCCCGTGCGGTGATGCGCGCGCTCGGTGTGACCGACGAAGCGCTGCCCAGCCCGACCTACACCATTATTCAGGAATATGAAGGTGAGAACTGTCGCGTGGCGCACATGGATTGGTATCGTTTAGAAGGAGAAGGGGAGTTGCAAGCCATCGGCGTGCGCGATTATTTCAAAGCCCCGTGGATTTGCCTGATCGAATGGCCGCAAAGAGCGCCCGAACTGCTGCCGGACGATGCGATCAAAGTATCGCTGGCCTGTGTTGATGATTCGCCGGATGTGCGCATGATTGAAAGCAGCAGGGCGGCCTAATTCGCTGCTTTTTATGCCTAATTGCGGCTTTTTGCTTTCGCATACACCAAACCGCGATCTCGTTTGCCGACGGCGATGACAATAATCACGATTTCATCATCCATCACTTCATAAACCAGCCGATAGCCGACAGAACGCAGTTTGATTTTATACACATTTTGGAAACCGCGTAGCTGACTTGCCGGATTACGCGGCGTTTCGGCTCTTTCCGTAAGTTTCTTTTTGAATTGTTTCTGAATGGCGGGGGCTAATTTTTTCCACTCCTTTAACGCACTGGGCAGAAATTTGACCTTATAGCTCATCAAGATTCACTTCGATTGCTTGTGGCTTTTCATGCGCCCGTTCGCGTACAAGCTGCGCCAATTCGAAATCTTCCAGCTTATCCATCAGCCATTCGTAGGTTTCCGCAGGTACAAAATAAGCCGCTGGCGTATTGTGATTGAGGATTGCAATCGGCTCGCCTTCGGCCTCGTTCAGCAGTGCCGTAGGATTTTTCTTCAACTCCGAAATGCTTGCCGAACAACTGGATAGAACCTGTCGCATATTCACTCCTTAAAATAAGACTGTAAAACAGTGCTTATTTTAGAGCCTAATTTATAAATTAGCAAGCTGTCACGGGAAAGTCTAACAGTACCAATCGGAGATAAGTCCGGTCCCTTTTTCCACGCCGCCTAAATTTATTAGCGCCTGCCTATCCAATAGGTCGGACGGCGTTTCTGGTGTGCGACTGCTAAAATTTGGACAGAATCAAGGGCGACGCGATACAGAATAGTAAACGGAAATCTGATCATGACGCTCCGCCGTATATCCGGCTTACATTCAATTCGATATTGATTTGGTGATGTACAAATATTGACCATGTTTTTCTCGAATTCAGCCAAATACATAGCCCCAAGCCCCGGTTTTTTTGACTCGTAGTAAGCGATTGTTTCAAGGTGTTCGGCTTCCGCTGCCGGATGAAAAGAATAGCTCACCGGAGCAGTGCTTGTGCCTTACGTCGAACCTCTTCTGCCGGTATGGCTTGAACCAAGCCTGAATCAAGGTCTTTTGCCCGTTGCTGCGCTTCAATTAACCAATCATCGGCGATTTCATCTTGCCTAGGCAAATCAAGACTAATAAGTAATTCTTGAGCCAAATTAGCCCGATCCCCTTCAGGCAAATGAAGCGCTTCGTTTTTGATTTCATTTAGGTTCATATGAATGCATCTCCGATTGTGTTTTATTTCTAACGCCTTGCTCACCGGAGATTTAAAGTGGCACGTTTTTGCGAATGCAAAACAAGTGACGCTTTAAATTGTCCGGTGCAGCTACTTGTTAAGTGCCGTATTTTGTTTTTATTTCTAAACATATAGATTCCACCTCATCATCTGGTGGGTACAGTGCATTTTTAGGAATTGCATGAAAATCTTTGCCCCAAAACCCTTTCTTAGGTATTTCAATTTTAGCTACCAACCTGCGACCAAAATCAAAAGATGGTTGTTTTTTATTCACAATAGAAGGGAATGAGCCAATAAGATATCCTTCTTGGAAATGTGGTCGCAATGCTTCAGAAGGGCAAGCACTTAACAATCTTACATTTAGAAGCTCTTCTTCCGTTGAATATGAGATTGTTCCATTTGGGTACGGAAATGCAAAGATAAAAATATATGCATTTTCTTTTGCTTCATTTAGCGCAAAAGAGGCCGCAACCCTAAGTGAATGGGTTAGATCAATTAGTGGTGTACCACATACTTCATAATGTTGCAGGATTGACCACGGTAATTCTTGAAACTTTTTTAATTTGCTAATGTTATCTATTTCAAGGCTATCAAGCCTTGAAATTAATTGACCTGAACATTCTTTCAACACCTCATATCGTTCAGTCAACTCTTTAGTCGATAGTGACTTACCTGGACTACGAAAGACAGTGGGGTAAAAAGAACTTGAACCAGAACTGAGCTTGTAATCTTTAATCTGACCACGATAGAAAAGACTGTAATCGGGGTTATGGTTTGCGATTCTAGCAACGGATTGCACTAGCTCTCTAAATGTACTAATTAAAATGGGCTCGCTTTCACGAATATCCTTATTTGTGAATCTATCGCCCGTATCTAGCGATAAATGACACCATAGTTTTGTACTGCCGAAATTTCTCACTTCAACTCCATTTTAGGCACTTAACTATCCCAATATGAGCACCACTTATTCCTCATATTGGCCTCCTATAGGTGGACATCCATTCCTTCATATTGCATATCAAGCAACAAAAGCGGAATTCCTCCTCCCTGTTCAAGTTCAACTTTACGGAGTTCTAGGCCATAAGCCATCAAATGACAAGCTGCACGACACGCGCCAGAGTGCTTGTATGCGAGAGAATATGGTTGAGATCATCCGTGAAAAGGCGCTGGCACATGGGTTTGAGATGTGCCGGATTGCGCGGGCGGGGGTTAGCGAGGAACACCGGAGCGCTTTGAGCGACTGGGTGCAGAATGGCATGCATGGCGATATGGCGTGGATGGCCGAGAAAGAGCGCTTGGCGCGGCGAAAAAGCCCTGAAAGCATGCTGGGTGGGGTGAAATCGGTGATTTCGCTGGGTATGCGTTATTCGCCGCCGCCGTATGCGTTGAGCGAGGCCAATGCAGCGCGGAGCAGGGGGGTGATTTCGGCGTATGCGCATGGTGACGATTACCACGAACTGATGAAAAAGCGCCTCAAGGCCTTGGCGCGCGATTTGGATGAACTGCTCGGTCAGCATAATCAGCGGGTGTATGTCGATACTGCGCCGGTGCTTGAGCATGCCTTTGCCGAAACATCGGGGCTGGGCTGGCAGGGCAAGCATTCGCTGACGCTGAACCGGCAGTTCGGTTCGTGGTTTCTGCTTGGTGAGATATTTACCACCGCCGATCTTACGCCCGACGCGGCTGCCGGATTTCATTGCGGCAGTTGCACGGCTTGTATGGATGTGTGCCCGACCAAGGCGATTGTTGCGCCGTTTACCGTTGATGCGCGATTGTGCATTTCCTATTTAACGATTGAATTCAAGGGCTTTATTCCGCGCCATTTGCGGCCATTGATGGGCAATCGCATTTACGGTTGCGACGATTGCCAACTGGTTTGCCCGTGGAATAACGATACCGAAACGCCGGATGACGATATCCTGAAACCGCGAGGGGAGAATATTTTGCCGCAGCTTGCTATGCTGTTGCGGCTTGATGATGCGGGTTTCCGTCAGCGCTTTCGCAAAAGCCCGGTCAAACGCACGGGCAGAGCGGCGTTTTTGCGCAATGTTTGCATCGCTATGGGTAATTCGGGCGATGCCGGATTTGTGCCGCAGTTACTGCAAACGCTGAACGATGAAGCAGCACTGGTGCGCGGGCATGCGGCATGGGCGTTGTCCCGTTTGGCATCGGGCAGCGAATCAGTTGCCGCCGCGCTGCAGCAGGCGCACGCGCGGGAAAATGATGCGGATGCACTTGCGGATATGCATATAACTATTGAAGAAAAGGAAGAAAAATCATGAGTAAACCAAAGGCATTTATTTTCGATCTCGACGGCACATTGGTCGATGCGCTGCCGGATATTCGCGCCAACGCCAATCGCGCCCTGAAATCGCTCGGTTACGACTTCCAGATGAGCATGGAAGAAACCAAACCGCATGTCGGCGGCGGGGCGCAAAAACTGGCTTCCAATGTGCTCGGCAAGCCGATGGACGACCCGGATACCATGGCGCTTTACCATGCATTTGCCGATATTTATGAAAAACACCCTGCCGATTTCGGCAAGCCATTTCCCGGTGTGATGCAGGTGCTCGACACCTTGCGCGAAAAGGGCATTCCGATGTCTTGCGTGACTGCCAAACCGGCCAAAGCGCGTGTGCAGGTGCTTGATGTGCTGGGATTGACCGAATATCTGGCGCTGGCGCTGTCGCCGGAGGATGGTTTTGCCAAAAAACCGGCCCCGGACATGCTGATTGAATGCTGTCGGGTGATGGGCGTTGCGCCTGCCGAAACGGTGATGGTCGGCGATACGCGTTTCGATATTGAGGCCGGATTTGCTGCCGAATGCCATTCGGTTTGTTACTGCGAGCACGGTTATCAGGCGTTGCCGGAAGAATTCGAGGATAGAACCGTCCGCATCGCGGATTTCACCGAACTGCTCAAGCTGATTGATGACTGAAACGCATAAAATATGCGGTATTTACGGTATTCTTCCTGCCGATCTGCCGCTTGAAGATTTGCTGTGCAGGGCCGAAGCGGCGCTGAACGGCGGGGTGCAGACCTTGCAATTGCGCGACAAGAAACAGGGTTTCAAAAATGGCCTCAAGCGGGCTATTCGCCTGCGCGAACTGACTCAAAAACACGGCGCGCGGCTGATTATCAACGATTCATTGCCCCTGGCTGTCGAATCGGGCGCTGACGGCGTGCATTTCGGGCGTGATGATATGCAAAGTCTGGCGCAAATGCGTAGTGA
>JAJRWP010000091.1 GCA_021545645.1 Zetaproteobacteria bacterium
TCCGGCAACCTTTTCCGGCGCAAAACACACAACCGATGTCCACCTCCGCCGAAGGTTCGGTGAACGGGAAATAATGCGGCCACAAACGAATCGCCACGTCTTTTTCGAAGTAAGTGGATAAAAAATGCTTAAGCACATCTTTCAAATGCGCCATCGACACATCGGGATCAACCTTGAACACCTCGACCGGATGAAACATCGGCGAATGCGTGACATCGTAATCGCAACGGTAAACACGTCCCGGCGCGACCACGGCCAGCGCCGGCTCGCCGCCCTCGGCCAAGAATCGTTTCATGGCGCGGATTTGTACCGGCGAAGTATGGGTGCGCAGCAGCATCGGCTGCTCGCCCATATCATTGAGAAAAAATGTGTCGTGCATGGCCCGCGCCGGATGTTCGGGCGGAATATTCAAGGCATCGAAATTGTGAAATTCATCCTCGATTTCTGGCCCTTCGGCAACGGCAAAACCCATCTGCGCGAAAATCGCCGTCATCTCGTCCAAACCCTGCTGCACCGGATGCAGCGCACCGCCATCTTTTTTACGCCCAGATAGTGTCACATCGATACGTTCGGCTTCGATACGCGCGATTTTAGCCTGTTCCGCCAAGTCCGTTTCGCGCGCATCCAAGGCCTCTGCCAGTGCTGCTTTGGTCTGATTGACATGCTGACCGATCACTGGCCGATCTGCTGGCGATAAACCGCCAACACCCTTCAATACCGCCGTCAACGCCCCTTTTTTACCCAGATATTGGACACGCAAAGACTGCAAGGCATCCATATCCTCTGCCGCCGCGAAGGCATCAATCGCCTGTTCCCGGATCGTCGCCAGTTGTTTGATCATCGTATCAATATCGGCCATTTCTACTCCCTTCGTTCGCGCCCATTACCTGTTCGCCAACAAAAAAATGGCAGAGCTGTTACAGCCCTGCCATTCCAATTTTATCGCAGCAAATCTGCGGAATTGCTTACTGAATGTGCGTGCGGGCTGCTTCTGCCAGCTTGCTAAAACCAGCCGCATCATCCACAGCGATATCCGCCAGAACTTTGCGATCCAATTCAATACCGGCCTTGCCCAAACCGTACATGAACGTCGAATAGCTGAGGCCATTCAAACGCGCAGCGGCATTGATACGGGCAATCCACAAACGGCGGAATTCGCGTTTTTTAACACGGCGGTCGCGATAGGCATATTGGCGTGCTTTATCAACCGCCTGCGCAGCTACGCGGTAGCAGCTTTTGCGGCGTCCACGGTAACCTTTGGCGGCTTTAATAACTTTTTTGTGACGGGCATGCGCCGGAACACCTGAATTAACTTTAGGCATGGTTTATCTCCTGCTTACTTGTACGGGATGAGGCGGTTCAGCCTGTTCACATCGGCATCGGCAACCAGCTCCGTGCCACGCATATTGCGTTTCCGCTTCGGTGATTTTTTGGTCAGAATATGGCTGGCAAACGCATTGTTGCGCTTCCATTTTCCGCGACCAGTCTTGGAAAACCGCTTGGCGGCACCACTATGTGATTTCATCTTGGGCATGACTTCAACCTTCTCTTTCTCGTACTTTTCTTACGTTCTACTTCTAAAATTCTAAATCTACTGCTTGCTACTTCTTCAGCGGCCCGATAATCATGATCATCTGTCGGCCTTCCATATTGGGCATGTGCTCGACCTTACCCAATTCCTGCAATTCTTCGGCAATCTTTTTCAATTGCTCGGCACCGCGCGACGCATAAACCATTTCCCGGCCACGGAAGCGCATACTCAGCTTCACCTTGTTGCCATCCTGCAAAAACTTGCGCGCGTTGTTCAATTTCACATCCAAATCATGCTGGTCGGTACTGGCGCGCACCTTCACTTCTTTGACCTGCATCACATGCTGCCGTTTCTTGGCAAGATTGGCTTTCTTGCTCTGTTCGTACTTGAACTTGCCGTAATCCATCACCTTGCAAACCGGTGGTTCGGCATTGGGTGACATCATCACCAGATCAAGTCCTTCTTCTTCCGCCTTGGCAATCGCTTGCGCTAGCGGCAACACACCTGCCTGTTCCCCATCACTGGCAATCACCCGAACCTTGGCGGCCTTGATATCGTGATTGACCATTAATTCCTTTTTAGAGATGAAAGCCCCCTATCGGCAAATTCTGCATATTATTCAATCTATTCAAACTCCTGTTGCATGCGGCGCATCTCAGCAATCCATGCATCCAGCGGCATCGCACCCAGATTCTCACCCTTTAAATTGCGAATTGCCACCGTTTTTTCCTCACGTTCGCGATCGCCGACCACCAAAATAAAAGGCACCCGCGCAAGCGTAAGGGCGCGCACTTTATAGCCGACCTTCTCATTGCGCAAGTCCGTATCCACACGAAAGCCCGCCGCATGCATCGCATCGCGCACTTCTTGGGCATACGCCGCCTGCGCATCGGTGATATTACAAACCACCGCCTGCACCGGCGCTAGCCAAAACGGGAACTTGCCTTCGTGGTGTTCAATCAGGATGCCGATAAAGCGCTCCATCGAACCGAGAATGGCACGATGCAGCATCACCGGCGTTTGCCGCGAGCTATCCTCGGCAACATATTCCGCGTCCAAACGACCGGGCATCGAGAAATCGACCTGAATCGTGCCGCATTGCCAGACGCGACCCAGACAGTCTTTCAAGGAAAACTCGATTTTCGGCCCGTAAAACGCACCCTCGCCGGGGTTCTCGCCGTATTCGATGCCTTTCGATTGCAAGGCCTGATGCAGCGCCGCTTCCGCTTTGTCCCACTGTTCATCGGTGCCGACACGGTTATCCGGGCGGTCGGAAAGAAAAATAATCACATCTTCAAAACCGAAGCGTTTATATACCTCGTAGGTCAGGTCGATAAAATCGCAGACCTCGGATTGAATTTGTTCTTCGGTGCAAAAAATATGCGCATCGTCCTGCACAAAATTCCGCAAACGCATCAAACCGTGCAACGTGCCGGACGGTTCGTTGCGGTGACAAGAGCCGAATTCGGCCAAACGCAGCGGTAAATCGCGGTAGGAATGCAAATTCTGATTGAATACCTGAATATGGCAGGGGCAGTTCATCGGTTTAATCGCATAATCGCGGTTTTCGGTGTTGGTGGTGAACATCTCGTCACGGAATTTGTCCCAATGACCGGATTTTTCCCACAATTTGCGATCGACAATCTGCGGTGTTTTGATTTCCTGATAACCGTTGTCGCGCATCACCGAACGAATCTCATTTTCCACCGTCTGCCAAATACTCCAACCCTTGGCATGCCAAAACACCATGCCCGGCGCTTCTTCCTGCAAATGAAATAAATCGAGCGACTTGGCCAGCTTGCGGTGATCGCGTTTTTCGGCTTCTTCGAGGCGAAATAAATAGGCCTTCAAATCGGCTTTCGAAGCCCATGCCGTACCATAAATGCGCTGCAACTGTTCGTTGTCGGAATTGCCTTCCCAATAGGCTCCGGCCACCTTCATTAGCTTAAAATGCTTCAACATGCCGGTGTTTGGCACATGCGGCCCGCGACACAAATCCATCCACTCGCCCTGCCGGTACAGACTGACCGTTTCGCCAGCCGGAATACGCGCAATCAATTTGGCTTTATACGATTCGCCGATTTCCTCGAAATGCGCCACTGCCGCGTCGCGCTCCCATTCCTCGCGTTTTATATCCAACTTGCGATTGGCGATTTCGCGCATTTTTTGTTCGATTTTCTGCAAATCTTCCAGTGTAAACGCGCGTTCGAAGGAAAAGTCGTAGTAAAATCCATCCTCAATCACCGGCCCGATGGTCACCTGCGATTTCGGGAACAATTCCTGCACCGCCATGGCCATCAAATGCGATGTGGAATGGCGGATGATCTCCAACGCTTCGTCCGATTTGTCGGTAATCAGCGAGACTTCATCGCCATCGTTCAGTGTATACGATACATCCACCTGCTTGCCATTCACCGTCGCGGCAATCATCGCCCGCGCTAAGCCGGGGCCAATATCGGCAGCCAAATCGTATGCGCTTGCACCCTCGCTAAGGGGCCGCGTCGAGCCGTCAGGCAGTTGAATATTCATGGCAATGTTTTACCTCCAAGCTGGATAAGCGTTGCATCCTATCGTCAATGCCTGTATATAAAAGAGGCCAGACTGATTCAGTCCGGCCTCTGGATTCGCATCGATATTGAAAATGGTTGGCTCGGGCAGTTTCGAACTGCCGACCCCCACCATGTCAAGGTGGTGCTCTACCCCTGAGCTACGAGCCAATAA
>JAJRWP010000092.1 GCA_021545645.1 Zetaproteobacteria bacterium
TGAACATAATCGCGTATGCAAGTGCCATCCGGCGTAGCGTAATCCCTGCCGTATACAGTCATTGATTCGCGCCTGCCCGATGCCACCTGTAAAAGCAACGGTATCAAATGGGTTTCAGGATCATGCCGTTCCCCTAACGAACCATCGGAAGCCGCGCCTGCAGCATTAAAATACCGCAAACAAACTGAGCGCAGTCCGTAAGCCCTATCGAAATCAGCCAGTATACTCTCCACCATGGCCTTGCTCTTACCGTAAGGCGAAAGCGGTTGTATCGGATGTGTTTCAGTAATGGGAACATGCTCAGGAATACCATAAACCGCCGCTGAAGAAGAAAAAATAAGCTTATCGACATGCGCAGCAACCATGGCATCCAACAAATTCAGGGTATGTACAACATTGTTGCGATAATACTCGCTCGGCTTGTGCATTGATTCACCGACTTGAATGCTGGACGCGAAATGGAATACAACATCGAACGACTCGCGTTCGAACAAATTACGCAGCAAAGTGGTATCGGCCATGTCCCCTTGTACAAAATGTCCATAGCACACTGCATCACGATAACCCGTGGACAAATTATCCAATACCACCATATCGCAACCGGCAGCATCTAGGGCTTTGAGCATATGCGAACCGATATAACCGCCACCGCCAACCACAAGCGCTTTCATCGGCTTGCTCGCTGCGCGGATAAATCAAGAATAGATTGATATAATTCGGCATAGCGACGCGCCTGAATTTGCTCGTCGTATTCCGCCACCGCCACATGCCGACACTGGTGCGACATCTCGCCGCGCTTCGTTGCGTCTTTCAGCAACGCCTCAATCGCTTGACGCAAACCGGCAACATTCAATGCCTCGACAAGTAAACCCGTTTGCCCGTGACGAACCATGTCTGGAATACCACCTAAATCAAAGCCGATGACTGGTGTGCCGCATGCCATAGACTCAATCACCGTGTTGGGTAAATTATCTTGCAAAGATGGAATAACAAACACATTGGCAAGGCTGTAAATCATTGACATCAGCAGGTCGTTCTCGATGTTGCCAAGATGGATATAATGCTCCACCGGACAATGGGCCTGCCCACCGCCAATGGACAGAAAAAAAAGTTTATGCAACGAATCCATATCTTTCATCGCATCAAGAAGAAGGGAAAAACCTTTGCGTTGATTATCCACCGAATCGGCAGCAAACAACACGACCTTAGCATCTTCGGGAATGCCCAGAGCCGATTTAAGACCCGCCGAATCGCGTGGCGAAAAATCGTTCGTATCGAGGCCATTGGCTATCACCGATACCGGAACTTGTTGGAAAAGAGCACTCGCCTGCGCCTCTTTTTGCAACCATTTGCTTGGCGTAACAATATGCAACTGCCCCTCAGCAAGGGAAGAAAACGCCTTTGCCTTGCGTCGCCAGATCGCGCGCGACAAATCACGTTCATTGGCAGAACCTAGCTGCGGACAAGCTCCGCACATGCTGCGGGAACGCTTGCAGTCGGCAGCATAATGGCAACCGCCGGTAAAGGGGTTCATATCGTGCAATGTCCAAACAATCGGCTGGCGAACCGAACTAAAGAAAGAACCGTAGTCAACAAACTGCGCAACCCAATGAAGATTAATAATGTCGCATTCGGGGAGTTGCTTAACCACTTGCGCACCAAACTCCGAACGATCATCGGTATATATTTCCAAACCGCTAGGGCGAGAATCAGAAAAAGCATGGAAAGCATGTTTGATACGCTCTTTACGAAGGCGGACTTTCACGCGGGACAAAAAATCTCTCTGGGCATAAAACCCATGCAGGCCCCCAGCGTCGTCGTTTTTTGCGTTTTTTGCATAAAACAAGGAATCGACAGCGCGACTGCGCAAGCCATGATGCAGGCGAAGAGCGGCCCGCGCTGCGCCTCCACCCTGACTTGTCATAACATGCACGACCTTCAATATCTCACACCCATAAAAGACAAATCAACCTAAACGAAACAATGCCCCGGCAAGCAACTCCTATTTCACAATTAGGGCTAGCGAGAATCACGGGTATCTTTCTTCATTGCATAAATACAAATCCCGGATGCCAAGCCCACACGCTCAAGGAGAAAACGAAACGGGAGGAAGATAATATGTATCGTATTGGCAACGAAGCGTTTGACTTGTAAATGACGAATATTGCTGAGCATGTCTCTTAATGTAGGCGACTGAAAATTAGGCCAATAAACCGGGTGACCAAGTCGATAACATTTTGTCTCGACAGGCTCTAGCCCATTTTTCCGCAGCATTTTAGACAAGTTTGGGATTCTAAAACCATAAAGATGCCGAGGGGGATCAACAGAAAAAGGACGCTTCACCATTAATGAAAAATAAGACGACGGTAAAAAAGATGAGCGATATAAATTTGTGTAGAACGCTGCCGTCCCATATGTAAACAACAATTCGATTCCAGCATTATTGTCTGTCTCAATAATAAGCACGCCACCATCGGAGAGACACTTCTGAACCTCGCTCAACAAAACATCCGGTGCTGTAGAGTGTTCAATAACATGCCTCAAAAACACTACATCGTATTTATTATGATTATCTGCAAAGAATTCCTCGGTACTTTTTTCGATGGTATTGCTCATTCCGAGAACTTTTTTAGCAAACTTTGCCGATACGGGATCTTGCTCAACAAGCGTCACCGAAAAACCTGCTTCTTCAAAGGCCTTGGAATAATAGCCCAAACCACCGCCCAAATCTAAAAGCGTGTGTGTTTTCTCGCTTTTATGCTTATCGAGTATTGAGCAATAACCCTTCACTGAATTTTTTGCCCACAACATTTGTTGTTCGTTATATTCTGCTGCTAGGTCTGAATACATACCATTATAATAAGAAGATATTATTTCAAGGGGTGGTTGCGGATGAACGAATGTCAATTCACATTGCGGGCATCGCATAATGTGCCAGCCATCTTTGAAATTTTCCAGAATCAAAACCGGCTTTATAGAACTGCCGCAAGCACAGCATGTGACGCCTTTAGAGCTTTCTCTGTTCTCTCTCATCTATCTCTGGCTAACTAACGCAATATGAGCAATCAACATTACACATAAGATGCCCCTATAGTTGGAATAAATTTCTTACATTTCATTATACGATTGATAAAATGGATGCTGGAGTTAACCATGCCGAACCGCTCCGGCATGGTCAATGAAAACATAGGAGCCCTTTAGGAGATAGTTAGGTTGCTGCATTCTTCAAAACCTCCCTAAACAGCACAGGGAAAGCACCATCGCCAATTTGTTCTAATCCAATCATATTCTTTTCCCTGCCGTGATCAGTTAAATACGCCTCAATTTTCCCACCGTTTGTGTAATCAATGGCTATGTATGGCACATCCAACTGATCGGCAAACAAGACAGAATGAAATCTCATGCAAATATTGAATTTGGATGCTTGCATGGATGACAGGATTTCCACAGGGGATATTGGTGCATTGGCCACCATTACAGAAACATCGGCATCAAGCTCAAGCAAGCGGCTCTCCAGTATTTTTGCAAATTTCCTGTTAAATATTCGGTCGTCTCCACCTATGTAGAAGGTATGCATAGGATAAAGGCATATATCCCATCCCATTGCGGCTGCCGCTTCAGCAATTTCCTTGGCAACATCGCATTCGAATTTAGCCTTAATCGCTTGAAACTCCGCATCCGTATAGCCTTTTGCATAAGTTTGGTCCCAATCCCGCAAATAACAGGCAATCACATTCGATTTCTTAGAACAAGAATTTTGCCTGCCTTCACCACCCAGATAATAGCGAACAAAATCTACAGCCGGGTCTTTAGTCACCAGAACATCCGAGACCAAGCTTTCAGTATTTGCATATTTTCCAGACTTGCTGTCTCTTAACTCAATATAATCGGACAAGCGGAGAATTTCTTTTACCGCACGTTTGTAGGTTTCTACATTTAATGGCCCAAGGCCACAGCCGACGACAGAAACGCATTTGTTTCTCATTTTTGCTTCAATTGAAGCATATAAAATATGATTAAGCTCATTCAGGTCCATCAGCGGCCCACCGCCGACAACGATTTCATCAACAGATTTACAACATTTTTCGAATTCCCCTGAATATGTTTCAACAACTTTTATATTCGATAATGACAACTCCCTTAACGTCCAATCAGTCACGAATGGATATAAGCTGGATATATATATTGTTTCGGGTGGCGATTTGCGTTTGCTAAGCCGATCCGCAATTGACCATAAAATAGCTTTATCACCTGCCGTCTCAGTCCCGTACCATCCTACAATCAGCACGCTTCCAGATTGTCTGTTTTTGAAATCTCCGGAACAAGCGGCACAATCAATCTTTCCTGCCCGTTTCAACAAAGTGTCAAAGTTATATAGACGTCCGCGTCTGCGACGGGCGAAGGCTTGTCTGATTCTTTCCAGCGGCTTTATATTTCCATGGTAATCATGAATACAGTTGTCACAATGGTTGCTTATTATTTTTTTTCTAATATCCACATTGGATATATATATATCTTTAGCCGATAATTCTAATGCATTGCCAATTTCCGGTGACTTTGGCGAGCAATATAATAAACTGCCATCACTATTTAGCACAACCGCATTCGTCTGATACGGACACTGGACAGATCTCTTGGCATCATAAAAAAGCATGTTTCTAATGTTTTTATAGGTGTCTCTATACAATCCCGAAGGTTCAAACGAAGCGGCTACGCGAAAAAAGAATAAAGCAAGATTATATTTTTCGATCTCACTAAAATTTCTAATTACATTGCTGCAAGATTCGTTGTAAAGACGGTTTATGTTCTCTGCGACTCTGAATCTGCCATACATATTGTGTTCGATTGCATAATCCAAAAACGCATCCGCTTGCATGCAATTTGTTTTGGTAATGGTAGAACCAAACGACGTTTCATAACCTTGGCTTTTGAAATGTTCAAATGCTTGTATTGCATTCGAAAAATTATGCGACTTTCCTCTCACCCGATTGTGCACTTCCCCGACACCATCAATAGAAACCATGACTGAGAAATGCTTGTTTGCAGCTTTGCAAACCTGTGCACATTGATCAATCCGGGAAATGACCGAGGATAATGCAACTGCATTTGTAATAACCGAAACGCCCACAACTGATCTTTTCTCAACAATCACGCTTACCAAATCAGCAAGGTTGGTATTTAGTGAGGGTTCCCCGCCAGTGATGCCAACATGCGTGAGATTATCAAAGAGAGAGTCGCTGAGAATACCTCTCAATTCATCACAGGATAATGTCTTCTCCGGCTCGTTTTTCCAGATATTACACATTTCACATTTAGAATTGCATATATCATTCGCCATCAGGTTGATCGTTGTTGGCTTAATTGGAAACATCTGCCCAAGCAAATTATATCTGACTTCCCGTCTTAGTGAAGCAGCTTCCCGTTTTATCAAACCGATCAAACGTCCGATTTTTTTGGTAATTCTAAGAAGCACATTCACTCCAATCAAATTTATTTTAGTGCAAATAAGAATGTGGGACTGGATTATCCGGTTTCATTTGCCACATAAACAATGCATCGACCTCATTCGGCAATCATTTTCCATTGTAATAATCCCGGGCCGCAAGATCCTTTCCACATTAGCCCTGATGTTTGATCGGAAAGAGTGCCTGCAAACGCCACCTCAAAGCTTAAAACCGCCTCTCTGAACTCGAAAACCTGATAGTTTCTCTTGTGAACCAGAATATCGACAGAGTATTTGCCTGCTCCCAATGCGTAAGGAGGAATCATACATTCCATCTTATGCACATCCTGATTTGTAATTACATGACCGAATGCACTGCATGAATGATGCACACACACACCTTGGGCATTATGAATTAACAAGCCGACTTCCAAGCCTTGTTGTTTTTGTAAATCGACGTCAAAAACAACATCAATAGGCCTGTCGATCCTGAATTCGCCCTCGTATTCTGCATCCTGAAAGATAAGCACTTTCTTTATATATGGATGTGAAGATGCTTCCGACGCTTCGTAAACAACTACACTTGGGGCATCGCCACCCATATACTGCTCTATCACCGAATCCACATCTCCATCGGCCTCCACTTCGCCTTGAAACAAACAAATTGCCCGATCACACAAGTTTTTTACAGCGCTCATGTTATGACTAACAAAAAGTACTGTTCTCCCTTCTCTGCCAACATCCTGCATCTTGCCCAGACATTTCTTCTGGAACGCAGCATCGCCAACTGCCAGCACCTCATCCACCACCAAAATTTCCGGTTCCAAATGCGCGGCAACGGCAAAGGCTAAGCGCACATACATACCGCTGGAATAACGTTTAACGGGTGTATCAAGAAATTTTTCCACCTCGGCGAAGGCGACGATTTCATCGAATTTACTGCGGATTTCACTACGCCTCATCCCCAAAATAGCACCATTGAGAAAAACATTTTCGCGACCGGTCAATTCCGGGTGAAACCCAGTGCCAACCTCCAACAAACTGGAAACTCTGCCTCTAATTTCAATGCGGCCTTCAGTAGGATCAGTAATCCGGCTTAATATCTTGAGCAGCGTGCTCTTGCCTGCACCGTTACGGCCAATAATACCCACCAGTTCGCCGGGCATAATATCAAAATCAACACCTCTAAGTGCCCAAAAGGTTTCTTCTTCCGCACGGTCTCCCTGCAACCGCTTCAGCCGTCTGAAAGGAGCTGACAATGCCCCGGTCAGCATTTCACGGAATGACGTATCGGTTTTCTCAGCACCGCCTAGCACGTATTGTTTACCCAAACCGGCAACTTTAATTGCTGTAGGTTTACTCATTAAAATATGCCTTTATATCAAGTAATAACATCAAATGATGTCGGCAAATCGCCGCTCGACCCGCTCGAAGTAGGCAATACCCCAGATGAAAAACAGCACCGCCACACAAAACGAAATACCAATAGAGGAAAAATCAAATGGCCGTCCGAGAAAAGCCGATCGGAAAGCCTCAATCACACCAGCCATCGGATTCAAAAACATCACCCATTGCCATTTCTCCGGCACCAGACTAGCCGGATAAACAACCGGCGTCGCGTACATCCATATCTACACTAAAAACGGCACAACAAAGCGGAAATCTCGGTAGGCTACAGTCAAGGCGGAGAGCAAAACCCCAACACCCAAGGCCGTAAAAATAACAACCAACAACAACACAGGGGCCAAAAACAAATTCACTGACCAGCCCACCCCGTACCAGGTCATCAAAGCAAACAGCACACAGGTGGAAATCATCAGATCAAGCAACCCGGCACCAATAGAGGATAAGGGAATAATAATGCGCGGAAAATAGACCTTACTGATCATATTCGCCGAAGTGATAAGCGACATGGAAGAAGCATTCACCGAATTGGCAAAAAACGTCCATGGCAACAACGCGGCAAACACAAAAATAGCATACGGGTAGCCATCCGAAGGGATTTTGGCCAAACCGCCAAAAACAACGGTAAAAATAGCCATGGTCAGTACCGGCTGCAACACAGCCCAAACCACGCCGAGCACCGTCTGCTTGTAACGCACCTTGATATCACGCTGCACAAGCACATAGAAAAGCTCGCGATAAGCCCACAATTCTTTGAAATTAAGCGCCCGCCAACCTTTGGCAGGTTGAATAATCGTCAGGTGCTCATGCCCGAAATAGTCGTCATGAAGCTCATCCTGATTCCCCACATCTGCTTGCATGTGCTGACGTTATCAAACCTAATCTTGCTGCACAACAAGCACACTCAAAAACCTGCCTTTCTCGGTATAAATAAACGGGCAAGCAATGCACCATTGCCATCGAATGCCTGTTGCAGCTAAAGTATCCAAATCATCCTATTGACCGAAGCAAAGCATACAAAGGGAGCCTACACACTGAATAAGCAAGCACACAATCCGGACAAATCCGGCCTGAAACAGCAACTGAAACACATGCTGCATATGGACATTGCCGATTTGGCCAGCGTGCCGGGTATCAAACGGCGATTGATTCACCTGTTGCGTTTTTGTTACCGCTTGCTGCGCCGTTTTGTTGCCGATCAATGCATTCAGCGTGCTTCGGCACTAGCTTATGCTTCGCTACTGGCCATTGTGCCGCTGGTGGCACTGGGCATGTCCGCCTTCACCAGTTTTCATGCCTTCGATGCCGTGGCCGGGAAAATTAGCGATCTGCTGCTCAGCAATCTGCTGCCAACCAGCCACGATGTCGTGCAAAACTATCTCGGCAGCGTCGCCGACAAGGCCACGGCCTTATCCGTTTTCGGTATTATCGGCCTGCTGGTCACCTCCACAGCACTGCTCAACACCGTCGAAGAAGCATTCAATCATGTCTGGCGCATCACCCGTTCGCGCCCGCTGCTATCCAAATTCATCGCTTTCTGGGCCACATTAACACTTGCCCCGATTATGATTGGCGCGTCCATCACCATCACTTCTTATTTCACCGCCCTGCCACTGATTAACAAAGTGAGTGCCAGTGCCGCACTGCTTGATCATGTGCCGTTTGTGCTGCCGTGGCTAATGTCCTCGCTGGCCTTGGCTACGCTATACATGGTGCTGCCCAATACCCGCGTGCCGTTTCGTTTTGCCATCGTCGGCGGCCTTGCCGCAGGTGCATTGTTTGAATTGAGTAAAATCGGCTTTGCGTTCTACGTCACCAATATGGTCAATTACGAAAAACTCTACGGCGCGCTCGGCACACTGCCCGTTTTCCTGATATGGCTGTATCTGGTCTGGGTGCTGGTGCTCATCGGTTCGGAGATTGTTTTTTGTCTGCAACACCCCGAACAATCGACCAAACGGCATGCCGTATTCAGCGATCCGGGCACACAAAAATTCTTCTCGCATCTGATTCTGCTGCGCGCCGCCTTGGCCCAGCAGCAGGGCAAAGCCCTGAATATGCCGCAACTGATAGCCGAAACAGAAGTGCCGGAAAACATCCTGCAAGAATGGTTGGATACCCTCTGCAAACAGGGTTTACTGCACCATATTCAAGATAGCGGCAGCGAATACTGGGTTCCGGCACGCGATGCCGACTCGCTGTTTCTGTCTGATATTCACAACGCACTGGCAGATTCTGCGATGCACATTCCCGACCAATGGCACGATACGCCAATCGGTAAAACGCTGGCCGGACTCTATTTTCGATTGGAACGCGAACGCAGCGAAACACTGGGGCAAGTATCGCTACGCGATCTGATGCAGCATGAATCTGACACAACATAAGCAAGGGGACCGCATTGCCTGAAAATACAGCAAAACACACAGCAGCAGCCCGTTTGCTGATTGCCGGTTCCGAACACGATGCGGATATGTTGTACATCTCCGGCCTGTTCGTTCCCGATCCGTTCATCGCCATTGAAATATGCGGCGTATGGCACGGCCTGCTTTCACCACTGGAAGTAGATCGGGCGCGCAAGGATTCGCGCTTTGCGCATATCCATCTGGACAGCCCGTGGCGCGAAAAAGCAGAAAAAAATGCTTGGGAGCCTAATCTCGCAGGTGTCGCCGCCGCCTTCCTGCAAAATCAGGGCATCCAAAACCTGCAAGTACCCGGCACATTCCCGCTGCATTTCGCCGATCAACTGCGCAGCTGGGGGTTTAGCGTACAGGCAGCCAAAGGCACGTTGTTTCCCGAACGCGCCATCAAAAGCGAGGTGGAAATCAAGCAACTGCGCAAAGCCGAACGGCTAACCCGGCAAGCCATGTGCGCGGCGGAAGACTTTCTCGGCGAAACACGCATCGGCAACGATAGCATGCTGCGTCATGCGGATGTTTCCGGTCGTGTTAAATCGGCACATCTGCGCGCAGTTATCGAAACATTTTTGATTGCGCACGGCGCGATGCCTTCGCATACCATCGTCGCCTGCGGTCGCCAAGCCGCCGATCCACACCAAATCGGCCACGGCTTTCTGAAAGCGCATCAGCCGATTATTATCGATATTTTTCCGCGTTTGGTCAGCTCCGGTTACTGGGGCGATATGACCCGTACCTATGTAAAAGGCAAAGCCAACGCCGACATCAAAAAACTCTACCGCACCGTACGCGAAGGACAGGACATCGGCCTGTCGATGGTTTGCGACGGACAAAGCGGCGCGCGCATCCATCAGGCGATTCAGACGCATTTCTCTGCCTGCGGATTTGTTACCGGAATAAAACGCGGCAAACAAAGCGGCTTTTTTCACGGCACAGGCCATGGCGTCGGTCTGGATATTCATGAGCAGCCGCGTATTTCTGTACGCGACGATATTTTGCGCACCGGTCATGTCGTCACCGTGGAACCGGGATTGTACTATCCGGAACTTGGCGGCGTGCGCTTGGAAGATATGGTGGTGGTTCGACAAAACGGCTGCGACAATCTGACCCGCCATCGCCGCAAACTGGAAATTAGCTGACCCTAAAAACCACCCGCTAACTTTTTTCTTTCAAGGCCGCCGTACCACCAAGCTTCCATAGCACCCACGCACCCGGTGCGGCGACAATCGCCAGCACAATTACCCACAACGCCGCCATCGCCGCCGCCGCTTCCGGATTGCCGCCGAAATAGCTTGCCAAGCCGACATACCCCGCTTCCCGAATACCGAAACCGTTAAAAGAAATCGGCGCAGTCGAAGCAATGGCCACCAGCCCCACCATCACCCCGTACGCCGCCCACGGCATCTCCAAGCCGGCGGCATGGCCGAGCAGCATGGTTGTCGTGATAACCAAGGCCTGAAAAGTGAACGACAGCAGCATCCCCCGCCACCATGCGCCAATAAAAACTGCTTCATTAATCGGCAAGCCGCGCCAGCGATGCAACAAACGCGGCAAGCGATGATGCCAGAAAGGATAACTCAGCATACCAAGCCAAATCACAACAACGCAAAGCAACCACATGGTGCGCCAATGCGACGGAATATCCACGATAAACATGCAAACAGTGATCAATACGAGCAGGGCCAATAAACCGTTGATACGCTCCAGAATCACGCTGCCTGCAGCCATCCATCCCGCACCCTTGCGGCCGCGCGCCAGCAGAAAGCCACGCGCCACATCCCCGCCGATAATCGACGGCAGGAAAAGGCTCAAAAACAAACCGAGAAAGTACAATTGAATCTTGCGCGAGGTGCGCACCGTCAAGCCCAATCCACGCGCCAGCCACGTCCAGCGGATAGCCGATAACACCTGACCGACGAACAACATGGCGCTGGCCAGCAACACCCACAGATAATTCACCTGCTGCAAACGATTCCATACAGATTCCAAATCGATATAGAACACCAGCGCGACCAGCAATGCCACGCTGAACGCAACCTTGAACAACATTTTATACACTAAATTATTCCTTCTTTTCTTCTGCGTACTGCCCGCCAATGCTGCGGCGAATCGTATAATGCCTGCGGCTGCCCGATTCGTAATAAATGCGCACCTGCATTTCCATAATCAGGCCGATACCGAACAGCAGCACACCGCTAATAATCAACAACGAACCGAATTGCAGCAGCGGCCTGCCGGCCAATTCCATATCGAACAACAATTTGCCGAGACTGAGCCACAAATCAATCCCGAAACCGACACCGAAGCTGACCAAGCCCGTCGCCCCGAACAACTGCAAAGGCCGATCGGTAAAACGCTGAAAAAACAACACCAGCAGCAAATCCACCAGCACCCGTACCGTACGCCCAAGGCCGTATTTGCTCTCGCCGAATTGCCTTGCCCGGTGACTGACCACCTCTTCACCGATACGCGCTCCATACAACGCCGCCATGGCCGGTAAAAAACGGTGCTGCTTACCGTATAAACGCAGATTTTTGGCTACTTCGCTGCGAATCAGCTTCATCGGACAGCCATAATCGTGCAAGCGCAGACCTGTCGAGGTGCGAATCAAGGCATTGGCCACACGCGATGGGAAATTGCGCTTCAACCCCTCGTCTTTGCGATCCCTGCGCCAGCCGTTGACCATATCCAGATTATCGTCTTTCAGGCGTTTAAGCATGCAGGCAACATCCGCCGGATCAGTCTGTAAATCACCATCCATATAGACAATATATTCACCGCGCGCGGCATCGAACCCGGCACTCATCGCCGCCGTCTGGCCGAAATTGCGGCGCAGTTGAATGCCTGTAACACGTTCATCCTGCTGGCATGCCTCTTCAATGCGCGCAAAGGTATCGTCGTCGGAGCCGTCATCAACCAGAATCAATTCGTAGGCCACATGATCCAACGCCGATGCCACTTCGTTGACAAGCAGCGGGATATTTTCCTGCTCGCGATAAACGGGAACCACAATGGAAATCAAATCGGCGATCACAAACCCTCCTCCGCCTGTTTCTGGCTGGCCGGTTTCAGCCTGGCTGGTTTCAAACTGATCAACATCAGTTGCTTACGGGCATACATGCCGTAACGGCGCTCATGCACCACCAGCCAAGGCAGGATACTATCAGGGAAATCCGCCAGCGCTGCCTCTGGGAGCACCACAGCCTTGCCCTGCATCAACCAAGCAGCCACCTTGTGCATATCGTCAAGCATCGGCAGGCGGCCACCATGATAAAATAAAAGCGACGGCTGAAAATAACGATATGTGGCCAATTCGGAACCGTCGAACCCGGCTTGATCGGCAGCTTGTGCCAGTGCCGGGGCTGCTTTCATACGATCCAGCATCGGCAAAGTAAAAGCCGCCAACAGGGCTACACTCACCGCCATGCCGCCAGCCACCAACACGGCACTGAAACGTGTTGCATATTTGCGCGCCAAAAACACCGTCAGCAACAGCGGTGCAAAACACAAACCATAAACCCACGTGCCCGGCCATTGATGATTCAAGCCGAAACCTGCACCGATAATAACCACCACGGCCAACAACAATGCGCCGTTAGACATCCAGCGCAAAGCACACGCCTCGCAATCGTGCATCCACAGCGTCATCAGCAATGCCGCTGCCGGAAAGGCAGGCAACATATAATTGGGCAAGCGCGTGCTGGCAGCAGTGAAAAACAGCAAAAACACGCCCATCCAACACAGCGAAAACAAACGAATCGGCTGCGCCCTCAACGCCGACAAACGCCAACCGCCATGCCACAACGCACCAAGCAGCAAGCCGCTCCACGGAAACCAGCCGAGCAGGAATGTCACCACATAAAAACCGGGAAAACCACGATGCCCTTGCAACGATTGTGTAAAGCGGTCGATATTGTGATGCAACAAAAAGCCCTTCAACCATTCGCCGTCGGTCAACACACCGACACCGATATACCAAGGCAAAGCAATCAGCAGAATCAGCGCCAGCCCGGAAAACGGACGAAAACGCCAAACATCGGAAAAACGCCCCATCAACAGCAGGAAACTCAGCATCACCAGCCCCGGCAAAGCAATCGCCACCGGCCCCTTGGCCAGCACTCCGAAACCCAATGCCGCATAAGCCAACACCAACAAACGCGTTGATTTCATGCCTTCGATATAAAAACACAGCAAGGAAAAAAGCGCGATGGCAACAAACAGAATCAGCAGCGGGTCCGGCGTCGCCGCGCGCGCAATCACCGCGATGTGCAACACCGTCGCCACCAGCAATCCGGCCAAAAATCCGCTGCGCGCATCAATCAAACGGCGGACAAAATACCAGACGACAAACACCAGCGACGACATCGCCAACGCCGACGGCAGACGCGCCGTCCATTCATGCACGCCGAAAAACGAAAATAACGGCATCATCAGCCAATAAAGCAGAATGGGTTTATCGAAACGCAAATCGCCGTTGAACATCGGCACCCACCAATTGCCAGCAGCCAGCATTTCACGTGCGCACACCGCATTATTCGGCTCATCCACATCCCACAGCGCATGGCCGCCGAGCATGAACATAAAACTCAGCCCGGAAAACAACAGGAGCCACGGCACAGGCCGATTTGCCATCCGTTCAAACATCGGACTGCTCAGACATCGGCAATAAGATCGCGCAGACGGTTGGCAATCACCGTCGCATCACCACTGATAAACAAACGCTTGCGCCGCGAGGCATGCCCGGAGGCAACTTCCACCTGCCGTTTAGTACAACCCAGCGCTTGTACCATAAAATCAACAATCGCCGCATTGGCTTTGCCATCCTGCGCCGCCTCGCGCACGGCGATTTTCAAAGCATCGCCGTGCATACCGCGCAAAGCAGGCTTGCGCGCGCCGGGTTGTGCATGCACGTTCACATAGAGACCGTTTTTTGCAAGGGTAATCGCCGCATCCACATCACTCACACCAGCAGATTCAGGGCGATGCGTTGCAAGCTCGGTACAATGAAATCATCGAGAAAGTATGCCCCCAGAATCACCAGCATCGGTGAAATATCCATGCCGCCGAAAGCCGGGATGCGTCGGCGCAGCGGATAAAGCAGCGGTTCGGAAAGCTGAATAATGATGCGCACAATCGGATTGTACGGATCGGGCGACACCCAAGATAATACCGCACGCGCAATAACGATAATGATCACTGCCGACAACAACACATGCAGCAACCCAGCCAAAGCCTGTAAAAAATAACCGATCAGAAACATTGATTTTCTCCCACTATCAAGCCCGCCTGCATCACGCCAACTCCCGCGATCTTTTCGCCGCCGCAATCAAGGCGTTGCGCACCACATCGGGGAATTGACCCTCGAACATCGTTTCCAATGCCGCTTGCGTCGTTCCGCCGGGACTGGTTACCTGCTGACGCAGAAGTTCAGCCGATTTGCCGCTGTCCTTGAGCATTTTTGCTGCCCCCAACGCCGTCTGATCAACCAGTTTTTTACTCAGTTCCGGTGCTAATCCCAGCGCTTGACCGGCAACCTGCATCAACTCGGCCAACAGGAAAAAATAAGCCGGCCCACTGCCTGAAACAGCCGTCACCGCATGCATAAGCTGTTCGTCGTCAATCCACGCCGTCTGCCCGGATGCCGCCAACACATATTCAGCGCGTTGGCGATGCAAATCACCCGCCTCGCTAAACAGCACCGACATGCCTTCGCCGACCAGACAAGCGGTATTCGGCATCACCCGCACCAGCGCCGCCTCACCGCCCAGCGCACTGATAATCCGTGCCGAATCGACACCTGCAGCAATGCTGATAAGCGTAACAGCGGCTGCAATACCGCTTAATTCGGCAAGAACACCGTCGATATGCTGTGGCTTAACGGCCAATACCAACACATCGCAAGCCGTTGCAAGCGTGGAAATATCTTTGCAGGCAACAATCGCATATTGTTTTTCCAACGCCGCCAAACGCTCGCTGCTGATGTCCGCAACCTGCACATATTCGGGCGCATGCCCGGCAGAAAGCAGCCCTGAAATTAGCGCCTCGGCCATATTGCCGCCGCCGATAAAACCGATGTTGAGATTTCGCATGTCTGTCATCCTTGTGCAACCGAATCAAACAATCCCGAACCAATGCGTACCATATCCGTTCCTACAGCAAGTGCAGCACGATAATCGCCGCTCATGCCCATGCATAGCTTCAGCGTCTGCAGATATTCTCTCTGCAAACCCTGCGAATTGCACAGGCTCCCATTCATCAGAGCCTCCCGCAAGCTGCGCAGCTTGCTAAAATCAGAGCCATTATGGTTTTTCTGTGCAGCCATGCACATCAAACCAACAAGATTCAATGTCGGCATATCCTGCACCGCCTGCACCAGTTCGCAAAGCGCCTCCGGCAACACACCATGACGGTGGGGAATGCCAGAAACATTCACTTGAATCAGTACAGGCAAGCGCCTGTCGAGGACGTATCCGGCCACCGCACGTGCCGTTCTTATATCTTCAACGCTGTGCCACATGGCTGCATAGCGAGCAATATATTTGGCTTTGTTTTTCTGTAACGGGCCGATCATATGCCAACGCACATCGGGATAGTGCTGCGCTCTGTCGCGCAACTGCTGTGGCCGCGATTCGGCAAAATCCTGTTGCCCGGCATCAATCAGAATATCCACATCCGCATCTGCTGCGTACTTCGAAACAGCCAGCAACTGCACGCCGCGCACATCCAATTCACGACGCAAAACCCGCCAACGCGCCAGTAATTCTTCAGTCCGTTTCACACATTCAGCCCGTTGTTCCACACGTTCAATCCGCCTCACGCATTCCGTTATGCTAGCGCCAACTCAGTTGTTCTGCCCTACACGTCGCGCCGCCCAGACCATGACAAAACTGAACACCCCGTAAACCACCACTGCCTGTGCCAACAAAATCCACGCATGCAATAAATCGACATCGACAATAACCAGCGCCGCCAAACCGGCAATCAGTGCCAAAGCAATAATAGCCAGCACACTTCGCGCCTGCGACATGCCGAGGTACATCAAACGATGATGCAAATGATCGCGCCCGACATAGGCAATCCATTCGCGGAAATTACTTACATCGCCGCGCAAAATACGCGCCACCGTGGTATATATCATATCGAAAATAGGCACTGAAAAAATCAGCAACGGCGCAGCATAGGCCTGCAACACACTGCTATTCGACCAATCGCCCATCACCGCGATACCGGCCATCATCCAACCGAGATAAGTACTCCCGACATCACCGAGGAAGGTCCGCGCAGGCCGATTATAGCGCGCATTATCGGGTAAAAAGCCAAGCGCTGCACCTGCCACCGCCACGCAAAGAAGAAACATGACCATTTGCCCGGTAATCGCCGCCAGAAGCCCCATCAACAAACACATGGTTGCGGCCAGCGCTGCCGCCAAACCGTTAATCCCATCAAGGAAATTAAATGCATTGGTAATGCCGATAATCCACAATGCCGTCAAAAGGTATTCCACACCCTCATCAAGAATTTCACCCCATGGCTGGCCGAGATTCTGCAGCAACCAGTCGTGCTGACCGAATTCCAACACCAGTCCTGATTTAAGCAAAATCCCCACGGCAATAAGCTGCACCATCAATTTAAACGATGCGGACAAACCGCGCGCATCGTCCCACAACGAAACCAGCGCAACCAAAGCCCCGGAAATACAGATAGCCTTAAGCTCGACCGAATAATTAAAATTCAGCAACAGGGTAATATTTACCGCTAAAAACACCGCCAAACCACCAATTCGCGGCGTCGGCTGCTGATGTACACGCCGTTCGTCGGGATAATCCATAGCACCCATGCTTTTGGCCACGCGAATCACCACGGGCATAAACGCGAACGTCAGCAAGGCAGACGCGACCAGCAATTTCCCGCCCTGAAGGAAAAGGCTTGTTGCGCCGACCCACGGCAGCGACATCACCGCACCGGCAATCAATGCAAGCCAGCGTATATGGCTTTTATCCAGTGTTACATGCATGTTTGCAGCGCCCTGTGCACAGTTTCTTTTTCCTGATCCGTCATGTCGGCCAGCAACGGCAGCGATACACACTGTCGCCGCGCCACTTCGGCACCCGGGCAATGCTGATCCAATAAACGGGAAAGCGGCATATCCACCGGGCAAGCTGCGCCGACACCCTGTTGGCGTAGCGCCGCAATCACTTGGTCCGCATCCTCGACACGCACAATATACCGATAATGATTGCCCGCTGCATCGCGACGAATCGGTTCGCCATCCAACGGCATTAGCCATTCATCGTACAGTTCAGCCAATTGGATGCGCGCCTGCATCTCAGCAGCGGCGCGGTCTAAACGATCCAAAGCCAATGCCGCATGCACATCGGACAATTGGTGATTACCGGCATACGGCAGGGATACATCCGCCGCATCCGCATAACGCATCCGGCAAACACGCTGATGCAAGGCATCGCAACCGCTCAACAACATGCCGCCATAGGCTCCGCCCCAAGGTTTTGTGGCATAAAACGAGACAATGCTGACATCACCAAACCCTCCCAATTCGCCTCCCTGCAAATCTTCACCTGCTTGTAAATACCCGCCAGCCGCCTGCGCGATGTCTTCAATCACCGGACACGGCCATTGTTCCGCTACCAACGGCTCAATCATACCGAATGGATGCACGAGGATAACGGCATCCAGACTGGCCGCCAATGCCCGCGCCTGCACCGCATGCAAGCGCAAATCCACATCGCAATCCATCATCACCGGCTCAGCGCCGCTGGCGCGCACTGCAAAAAATAAGGCCCTGCAAGCATAGGCCGGAATGCCAACCCGCCGTAGCGGCACATCCTTTTGCAAAGCAAAAAGGGCAAGCATCAGCGCACTCGTACCACTATCAAGCGCCGCCGCATATTCTTTTCCGATTTGCTGAGAAACACGCGTTTCAAGCGCCTCACTCAACGGACCGCGAGCGGTATGCCCGTGCAACACAACCTGCTGCACGGCGTGCAGACTTTGTGCATTAAATACCAGTCTTGAATGCGGAATCATAGCTGCTTACAAGAATAAATCGGTCGATGAAATTACAAACGCACCCGCACCGGCACAAATGCTTCGGCGCACGACATCTTGGCCTGCACTCCACGAAAGTGGGCCGTTGCCAAAGCAATCTCGACAATATTCACGCCCTGAATATTGGTGCGCTCAATCTGCGAAGCATGCGCATTCAATGCCTTCAATTTATGCGACAAGGTGGCATGAATATCCATGAACACATGCGGCTCGAAATTTAGACTGGACGGCGTCTCGTAAGCCAGAACATTGGGAATATGCCGCGTTGCCGAATGTGCGGCGCGCGACAAAGCACGGTGATCCTGATGCGTATCTTCATGATAATTGACCAGAACCGTTGATGGATTAACGCTCTCCACCAGCTTCTCCAACATGTGAATCAGACCGCTGCCGGACGGCAGTTCGGTATCCTCGAAACCGCCCCAATGAACTGTCTTAACACCCATAAACTTGGCCGATTCCTCCTGCTCACGCCGCCGCGCTGCCGCATCGCCGCCGCAAGCACCATCCGTAGCAACAAAAAGATGCACTTCCGAGCCACGGCGGGCGTACTCGGCAAGCGTGCCGCCGCAACCGATTTCAACATCGTCCGGGTGCGGCGCAAGCGCCAGAACCTTGTTCATGCAGTCATCCCTCCCATGTTTTTTATCACAACCGAAGCTTCCGGACCCAGATTAAACAACAGGTCGAGAATCGACAGATGCGAGATGAAATCGCCGTGCAACTGCTTGTAAACAGGTGCATCCACCTGCTGAAAGTACAACTTCAGACCTCTTCTGGCAAATGCTTCCGCATCAAGATAAGCACGCCCTTCCTGTCCAGACAAATAAGCATCCGCATCAAGCTTGGCACAAAGCTCAAGCAAGCGAACCGTTGGGTCCGTATCGTCCACAGCCAGATCGGCGGCCATATAAACTGGCGCTTGGCAGCTGAGGAAACCACCAACAGCACGAATCAGCGCCACATTCATATCGCGCAACGATTCGCAAGGCTCGTTAAGAATGTCGCGCAATGGCGGCCAATAAGTTTTCAGATAGGGCGCACGAGCGTACGCCTGCTCGACACTACCACAGAGTTTGCGCGGCCAGCGCTTGTCGGCAATGCCTACCTCGTTGATTTTTTCGGGATAACGGTAGCGCACCGGCACCGTCAGCCACTGCGCGCCTTGTGCAGTTTTGATGCGGTTGCGATTTTGCCACTCGTTTTTCTCATATTGCACGGTATCCAGAAGAATCAGCGCATCGGCAAGCATCCATTTATGGAAAAATCCCGGCCACGGCAGGAAATTAGGCTGATGAATGGTGACCAGCATCAGTTCACCACCCGCAGCAAGAAAGGATTGGCAATCATGCTACCTAGCCATTGATTCGGCACATCGATACGCACCACATGCGCCCCCGGCGTGAGATGCAGGCGCACCTTGAGCAATTGATTTAAATGCGTCGAAAAAACCTTCAAGACCTTGCCATCGACAACAAGGCGGGCGCGAATAGACTTATCCGCCAGCCCGACACGGCCCGAAGCGGGCTTCTCCTGCAACTGAAAAGACAACATCATCTCGCTTGCAACCAGCGATTCATCACCGGGTAAAAGGCGTTTCCCCGACCCATCTTGTATAGCCAAGCGGACCACACGGAAATTTTTGCTTTTTGATGTGCGCCACGCCGCCATATGCCCGTGACGCAACGCTTCCAGCACCGCATCTGTTGAGCGCGCCTGCGCCCAAACATCCATCGGATAATTGCCCAGATATTCACCAGATTGCCCCTCTTTATGATAATCGCCCGCAGCAACCGCCCAAATCGGCGCAGCATGCAGACCCATCATGTAATCGGCCATATACCGATCCCACAAATCACCGGGGTTGGTATATGTATGCGTATCGCCGTAAATCGCAGCAAAGGCATTGGCCGTCGGTTCACGAAATACACGCGCACTATACGGCGGAGTATCCAGCTGCACGCCCATCGGCCCCGGTCGCGTTCCGGATAACGTGCCCGGATGCGCCCAGATGGTAAACAACCCCTGCTGCTCTGCCACACGAATAAAATCCGCATCCGCATCCACAGCACCTTTCACCAACCACGTGGCCAGAAAAGCGATAAACGATGCAAAAAGAAGCATGGCCACCACCCGTTTACGCCGCCGAATCAAAATAAACAACATGCCACCGACAAGCAAAAACCAGAACACCATCGACAACGCAAACGGCCCGTGCGCATGACGCAAATCGAAGCTCGGCAAGGCCTCAATCTGCGCCGCCCGCTCGGCTCCCAAGGCGATAATATGCCGTTCAGGGTTGTGCAATGTCAGATTGCGAAACGGAATGCCACGCCAGCCATACCCGGGGGTCGATTCGGTCGCCGCCATAAACAACATATCCGGTCGTTTCGCACGTAATGCCGCAAAATCATCGAAGAATTTTTCAACACCGGTCACATAAAGCGAAGGGTGCTGCATTTGATAACCGAGAATCTTGGCCACCGGCTCAATACCAAAAAGAATACTAAAACGATCATGCTCGGTAAAAGCCAGCACATCAATGCCGCGCTTCTGAGCCAGATCAGCCAGTGTGTTAAAATCATGTGCGCCATCGGAATGGTTGCTGCGCACATCAATCAAAACCCGTAGCGGCATTTCGCCAGCCAGCGCCGAAACAGAAGCTGTAAACAGCATGCCAACAAACAGCGTCCATGAAAACAATTTACGCGCCACCCTTCAACTCCCCATACAATTTCTGCAGCTCGTCCAACATATGCGGCAAGGAATACGCCGCCGCCCGTTTCCGGCAGGCATCAAGCATATCTGCGTCAAAAGCAGCTTGCAGCGCCGCCGCCACAGCAGCCGTTTCATCCGCATCCACCACAAAACCACATGCCTCCGTGACCAGCTCGCGCAAACCGCAAACATCCGCCGCCACGCAGGGCAGCCCCGCCGCAAACGCCTCGACAACAGCACGTCCCATGCCCTCGTTGTGCGATAGCAAAGCAAACGAACGGCTTGCCGCCAAATAGGGAAGCGGATCACACCAGCCAGCGAAATGCACATTCTCGGATATTCCCAGTGAAGTGCACAGCATTTCCAGTTCCTGCCGTTTTTCACCGTCACCGACAATCGCCAGCTTGGCATCGGGTTTCTTACGACACAACACCGCCCACGCACGCAGCAGGCGATCCATACCCTTAATCGGTGCCAATCGTCCGACACTGATCGCATCCCAAGCACGCGCATCGTCATGCGCGTTTCGCCACGCATCCACATTCTCCATCAGTGCCGCAACATCCACACCACTGGGAATCACCCGCCACTGCGAAGTACGCCCGATACCAAGCGCCAAATGATCGTCGCGCTCGGCTCGAGTCAGGGCGACAAGCATGTTCGTGTATCGGGCCAAACGGCGCTCGATAGTGATAAATGCAGCAGTCATCAACCAACCGAAATAACCGTGAAAAATATGCCCGTGCGGTGTATGCACCACTGCTACAGTGGCTTTGCGCGCTGCCAACCGGCCCAAGGCTCCGGCCTTGGAGGTATGTGTATGCACAACGTCGAAACCGCGCAATATCAAGTGCTTAATTTGCTGGTAAGCCTTGAAATCGGTCATGCCCGGGCTGCGCATCAGCGCAGCAATGACCACAATCTCGCCACCGGCATCGGTAAATGTTTGCATGCGCCCGGCAAGTTGTGCCTGCTCGCTGCCGGTCATCTCCGACTCATCGCTCGGCCCAAAAGCTAGACACACGCGATTTCCCGCCTGCTGCTGGCCGATGGCAGAAAGCAGTGTATTCACTGCCGAGCCACCGCCATCCATACGGGTGATTAAATGCAAAATCCGCATGCCTAACGCAACCCTTGCACAGCTTGCAGAAACAAACCGTCATGCTGCTGCCATGAAAAATATTCGGCTACATGCTGGCGCAAACGCTGCGCTTTCTCCGCATGCCCGCCACTTTTCCGCAACACAAGCAACAGCGCCTCTGCCAAAGCTTCCGGCGTGATAGCAGCGGCAAGTTGATTCAATGCGCAGGAAGAGGCCACCTCGACATTGCCGCCAACCGGTGTTGCCACCACCGGCAGACCGCAAGCATTGGCTTCAATCGTCACCAGCCCGAAACCTTCCAGCGAACGCGTCGGTAGCATAAATGCATCCGCCGCCTGCATGCGCTTAATCACATCCTCCTCAGCAAGATAACCGGAAAATTCGATGCGATCGTCCACCTCAAGCTGCGCTGCCAACCATTTCAGCGGCTCAGTCAGCGCGCCGCTGCCAATCACATACCAGCGCAATTCGGGCATCTGCAAACGCAATATCGCCGCCGCCTGAATCAGCATATCCACACCGGTCCTCGGCACTAGGTTGCGCAAGGTCACCACCACCGGCCCATCCCAGCCCAATGCAACACGACATTGTTCACGTTCATCCTCACCCATCAGTGTCGGCACAACCACACCGCCCGGAGCGATACTCACCCGCGCCGATGCAATATCGAAACATGTGGAAAACTCGCGCCGCATGTGCTCGCTCAACACCAGCAAACGGCTGGCCGAGCGATAAATCCCGCCTTCCAGACGGCGCATCGCCGCAGTCACCAAACGATGCCGAATATTCCAATCCAAACCGTGACGTGTCGCATATTCCTGATAGGCAAA
>JAJRWP010000093.1 GCA_021545645.1 Zetaproteobacteria bacterium
CCGGTGGTCTTACCAAGGTGTTCCAGCAGAAGAGCCTGAATACTGGTATTGCAGGACTTGATATCGCCTTATAAGGCGTATTTGAAACGGGGGCGGTAACGCCCCCGTTTTTCTTTTCTCCGGGGGGGCATGATGCATACCAGCGCCGATTCGATGGTCAGGGATTTTCTGGATGAATCCGTACATTTTCAGACGGAAGATGTGTTGCTCATGTATGCAATCATCTTTGTGTTGTTAAGCATTTTATGCGCCACACAGCTGTATTTGGCTATATCAAAAGGCAAAAAGATTCGCAAGGTAAATGCTGATAAATATCAGGGAGGGTAGCTATGATTGAATCCGGACATATTCTGGGGCCGGTTCGGCACGGGTTGTTGATGGCAGTTTCAGCGCTGTTGTTGGGGGTAGTCTGGGCCGCTTACTTGGCCACCAACCATGAACAGTTGCACAGTGGGTTTGCGGCAAAAGAAGCTGCAATTCAGGCAAAAGAAATGCATGATCAGATGCAGGATATGCGCATGGATGGCATGTCGCTTCATCATATGCATGCTCCGGGCATGGCCACCGACAATCATGATCATGGAATTGCCGGAAACGGTGTCGCAACGCAAATACATTCGCATTCAGGCAGTCTGGCCGGAGATGCGATGCAACGTCTTTTACGTGGGCATATTCATTTCATGGGTGTCGGCCTTTTGGCGATGCTGATGTTAATGTTTGTAGCTTTTTCAACTTTAAAACCCTGCTGGAAGCGCTTGTTTGGTTGGACATTCGGGTTTGGCGCATTGCTTTATCCGTCAGCATGGATTCTGATGGGCTTTCGTACCGTCGAACTAGGTCCGCAGGCCGCTGAAGCAAGTGTTCTATGGTTATTTGGGCCTGCGGTGGCATTGTTGTTGGGTTCACTGTTACTTTTTATGGCGATTATGTTGATTGAATGGGCAGGGTTGAAAAAGAAACCCATGTTTTCATGGATATTTGCTATCGCGTAAGCTTATGGGCTTTGTTTCAGGGTCTGATAGGGAGTGGTTTTGGAGATAACATTTTACGGTGTAAGGGGGTCAATTCCTTCGCCAAGTCCGAGCACCATAAAATACGGCGGCAATACATCCTGTGTACATCTTGCTCTCGATGAACATCGCGATTTGATTTTCGATGCGGGCAGTGGCTTGCGGCTGCTTGGCAAACAACTCGAATGCAAAAGCACGCCCGTGAACATCATTCTGTCGCACAGCCATTGGGATCATATACAGGGTTATCCGTTTTTTCTCCTATTTATCAGTCGGATAGGGAAATCACTGTGTTTAACAGCGGTGAATCCGAGCATCAATTGTTGTGTGCTCTTTTTGATCAGATGGATGGTAGTAGCTTTCCGGTTAAGGCTGAAAAGCTTCCTTCGCAAAGCGTGTGCATATTCAAAGATACGGAATTGCTTCTCGAAAAAAAACATATTTTCATTGAAAAAAAAGCACTTAATCATCCCGGTGGCGGTTTTGCGTATAAGGTTAACGAGAATGGCATGACGGTGGCATATGTAACCGACAATGAGCTTGATCCACCGTCCGGGCTACGAACGACATACCATGAATGGGTCGATTTTCTGTATGGCGTCGATGTGCTGATTCATGATGCGCAATACACTGAAGACGATATGCCGCACAAGCACGGCTGGGGACACTCGCTGATCAGTCAAGTGCGTCAGCTTGCCGTCGATGCAGAAGTCGGTGCATTGGTGATGTTTCATCATGATCCGGAGCGTACGGATGTTGAATTGGATGAAATCCAGATAGAAAATGAAAAGCATCTCCGATCGCATCACATACTAACAAAAAGCCTGTGTGCTTTCGAAGGGATGAAGATCAAACTCCATAAACCTCTGATCGGCGGCGCAGTAAGCATTGATGTTTTGTCGTGAATGCGAATCTGCGTATGGTGCAATGGCAGCATCAGGTCGACAAGGTCGGGGCTATGCTATTTACATGGGTTCTTACTGAGCAATTTATTCAGGGCGCTAGCTGATATTTCACAAAGCTGCGTCTGTGCTAAGACTTTGTTAGGCTTGCGTTTCATGATAGTAATTCATTCTGATGAAACTGGGGTATCCATTTGTTATATGTAGCAGTGCGCGCAGCTAGGCGTGCAGGTGATTTGCTGGCGCGGTTGTATGATGACCGCGACGGGCTTGCAATTGAGGAAAAAAAGGACAGGGATTTTGTAACCGAGGCCGACCGCAAGGCGGAAAGCACGATTATCTATGAAATTCTCAAGCATTATCCGGATCACGGCATCGTTGCCGAGGAGTCCGGGGTGTGCAATCCCGATGCGGAAATCGTCTGGCATATTGATCCGCTTGACGGCACAACCAATTTTATCCACGGCTATCCGCACTTTGCGGTATCGATTGCCGCTTGGAAAAACGGCAAACCCTTTATTGCCGTGGTTCACGATCCGCTGCGCAACGAAACCTTTGAGGCCAAAAACGGCGATGGTGCGTTTCTCAACCGGCGTCGTTTGCGTGTCAGTCCGTTGATTCATATCCGCGATGCGGTGTTTGCTTCCGGTTTACCACCTTACCGACGCGATCAGGGTGCGATTTTCCGTAAAAGGTTGGATGTTTGCATTCGCGAAACCAGCGGTTTCCGGCGCGGTGGTTCGGCAGCTCTTGATTTGGCGTATGTTGCCGCCGGACGGCTGGATGCATATTGGGAGGCCGGTCTTTGCTCTTGGGATATTGCTGCCGGGATGTTGCTGGTGCAGGAGGCTGGCGGGATGGCGACGGGTCTTGATGGTGCGCCTTTGGACTTGCAAAAGGGTGATGTATTGGTTGCCAACCCGAAATTGCATGATCAGTTCAGGCATATTTTATCTTCAGTAAAGCTTGAAGATAAGGGTTTAATCGACTGATTTTTATAAATGTTTTACGTTAATATTTTTCCCGGTGTAGCAGCAGGAAACCGGCAAAACCCAGCGTCAGCATATTCGGTAACCATGCGGAGAATACCGGCGGCAGATAATCGGCCAAGGCTAAGAGCTGGGTCGCTGTTCCCATCACATACGAACCGAGGCCGAGGCCGATTGCGGCAATGATTCCCCATGATGTGTTGCCGAAACGTCCGCCCATTTGCATGCACAAGGCGACAGCGAGTACGACCATAATCAGGCAGGAAATAGGCACAGCCAATTTACGGTGCAAACTGAAACGAAAACCTGCGGCGGCGAGACCTGCGCGCTCCAGATCGTACGCATAAGCATTCAATTGCAGCAAACGCATATGGCGCGGCTCGGGCGGGTCAGCGGTTTCCGGTCCAACACTGGCAGCTA
>JAJRWP010000094.1 GCA_021545645.1 Zetaproteobacteria bacterium
CCGATTCCGAAAGCGAAGAATCCTGACCGCAGCGGGCATGCAACTGCTCGTCGGCCTAGGGAATCCGGGCAATAAGTACGAAAAAACGCGTCACAACATCGGTTTCCGATTTGTCGATGCACTGGCCAAAAAACAGGGGCTGCGCTTTGCCGCAGCCCCTCGTTTTCGTGCCGAGACCGCCGAATGGAACCGCAACGGCGACAAAATATTACTGGTCAAACCGCAAACCTTTATGAACAACTCCGGCGAAAGCGTCGCACCACTGGCCCGCTACTACAACGTGCCGACAGAAGATATTTTTGTGATTTACGACGATCTCGATCTTGCCGCCGGGAAATTCCGCTTGAAAAGCGGCGGCGGGCACGGCGGGCACAACGGCTTGCGTTCGCTTAATCAACACCTGCCGGACAGCGATTACCGGCGCATTAAAATCGGCATCGGTCGCCCACTGGTCGGCATGGATGTGACCGCTTGGGTGCTGGGAAAATCGACTGCCGATGAACGGCAGCAGGAAGAAAATATTTTCGCGGCATTGATCGAAGAAATACCCACACTGCTCGGCGGCGATCTCGCCTTGGCCAGCAATCACATGCATTTACGTTTGCAGGAGTAATCATCATGGCATTAAGTATCGGCATCGTAGGCCTGCCCAATGTGGGTAAATCGACATTATTCAATGCCCTGAACGGCGGCGGCGCAGAGGCGGCGAATTATCCGTTCTGCACCATCGATCCGAACGTCGGCATCGTGCCCGTGCCCGATCCGCGCCTCGATGCGCTGGCCGACATCGTTAAACCGCAAGCCATGCAACATGCCGTGGTGGAATTTGTCGATATTGCCGGTTTGGTCGCCGGCGCGGCCAGCGGCGAAGGCCTGGGCAATAAATTTCTCGCCAATATTCGCGAATGCTCGGCCATTGCGCATGTCGTGCGCTGTTTTGAAGACAGCAATGTCACCCATGTTTCCGGCTCTGTGGATCCGTTGGCCGATATTGAGGTGATCGATACCGAATTGATGCTCAAAGACATGGAAACCGTCGATAAAGCAGTGGAACGTACCCAGAAACAGAGCAAAACCGGCAACAAAGATGCGCTGGCACAGCTTTCACTCTTGGAAAAGGTCAAAAAAGGCCTGGAAGACGGCCATACCGTGCGCCGTCACGGCTTGGATGCAGATGAAAACGAACACATCAAAGAGCTTTGCCTGCTGACTGCCAAACCGGTGCTGTATATCGCCAACGTGGATGATGGCTCGTTACCCGACGGCAATGCGCTGGTCGATGCGGTGCGTGCACACGCCGCTGATGAAAATGCGCGTGTGGCCGTGATTTCCGCACAAATCGAATCGGAACTGGCTGAAATGGACGACGCATCGAAGAGTGAATTTCTCGCCGATTTAGGGCTTGCCGAACCGGGGCTGAACACCGTCATTCGCGAGGCTTATACGCTGCTCAAATTGATTACCTATTTCACCGCAGGTGTTAAAGAGGTGCGCGCATGGACGATTCATCGCGGCGATACCGCACCGCAGGCGGCGGCAGTCATTCACACCGACTTCGAAAAAGGTTTTATCCGTGCCGAAACCATTGCTTACGATGATTTTGTGGCTTTGGGCGGCGAAACAAAATGCCGCGAAGCCGGAAAAATGCGGCTGGAAGGCAAGGAATACGTCGTGCAGGACGGCGATGTGCTGCATTTCCGCTTTAATGTTTAATCGGCTTCTGCATTCTACGGCTGATTTTCCTTAGCTTTGGATGCCAGCATGTCCTGCAAAGTGGCTTCCATCGATTCCACTTTCCACGGCTTGTGCAACAAGAAAATCCCCGGCTGCGCCAACAAATCGGCAGAAACCGCATTCTGATCGTAACCGGTAACAAATAAAATCGGCAATGCCGGATGAATCCGCCGCAACGCCATCGCAGTCTCAGTGCCATTCATGCGCGGCATCATCACATCCAGAACCGCCAACGCGAATTGCCCCGGCTCCTTCTGAAACAGATTCAACGCATCCTCTCCGTTATCGGCGGTCACCACATGATAGCCGAGAGATTCAATCACCTCGGCGCTCAGCGCCAGCACTTGCGGTTCGTCATCGACCAAGAGCAGGGTCGGCTGGTCTGCAGATTCGTGCTGCGAATCCATTTCGCCAATATGCTCGGCCATCGGGAAAAACAAACAGAACTCCGCACCCTTGCCCTCGCTTGATTCAAGCTCAATCCAGCCATGATGATTTTGCACAGCACCGTAAATCATCGCCAAACCCATGCCCGTGCCCTCGCCGATGTCTTTGGTGGTAAAAAAAGGATCGAAAATATGTTCCCTATGCTGCTCACCAATGCCGCAACCGTTATCCTTCACACACAGCTTTGCATAACGCTTGGCAGTCAATTCGATATGCTCCGGCGCAACCTGATCGGCCTCAACGGCGGACAGACTAATGCTGACCTGCGGCTGATCGACATCCTTAACGGCATCGCAAGCATTTTTCAGCAGATTGAGAAGAATTTGCTGCAATTGGGTGGCATTGCCATCGACATAAACATGCTTGGCGACCTGCCAGTGCTGATCCGTTTTTTTCGGCACCAAAACGCGTGCCAAATCGCGGGTTTCTTCAATCAGCGCGGAAAATGAAACCAAATTCCGGAGTAAGCCGTCTTTGCGCGAGAAGGTTAACAATTGCCCCACCAGCGATGCGGCACGATCGCTCAACTGCTCAAGTTTATTCAGCCGTTCTACCGTTTCCGGAAGATGCGCGACCTCGCGTTTGAGCATATACAAGGAGCCGCCGACCGCTGCCAGATAATTATTGAAATCATGTGCAATGCCACCTGCCAATGTGCCGATGGTTTCCATTTTCTGCGCTTGCAGTGCATGCTGTTCGGCGGTGCGGCGCATGCGCATATCTTCATAAATGGTAATATAATAATCGACATGTTCGGCACCCGGCACATGCACTGGCGAGCAGGACACACGCACATCAAGCGGACTTCCATCCTTGTGCCGATGCAAAAATTCGCCTTTGTAAGGCACGCCGTCGGAAACCATTTTCCAAACGCATTGTTGGTACCCGGAACTGTCGTCGGCATTGGCTATTTCGAGCTTGGTTAGGCTTGTCCCGAGCAATTCGCTTTCGCCGTAACCGAATAATTCATGCATCTTCTGGTTGGCAAATTCAATCACCCCGTGCGCATCGGTAATCGCAATCGGTTCGCCAGCCTGCTGCAATGCTTGCGAAAGCTTTAACAAGCGTTCCTCGGCAATCACCCGTTCGGTAATATCGTAGGCGACCGCATACACACCTTGAATCGAGCCTTCGATCATCACCGGCACATAACTCATAAACACATGAATCACGCCGCCATCACCGGCTTTCATGCGCAAATGCGTGCTTTCGGCATTGCCCTGCTGCGCCGAAACAAAGGCCAGCAAGGCATCGTCAACCATGCTTTCGTCGAACAATTCAATCAGCTCTCTGCCGACAAGGTATTCGCTGCCATGCCCGGTTAATAAAATACTGGCCGGATTCACATGTGTAATTTTCCCATGCATATCAAGGGAAAACACCGAATTGGGATTGCGTTCGAACAGCGCCCGGTTCTGACCGCTGGCAGTCAGCAAATCGTGTTCCATATCGCGCATTACCGAGCGCATAAACTCGACATATTTGCCTTCCAGACTATGCGCCACATCGCTGATGGTGACCAAACCCATGAACTCATCGTGATCGCCAACGGCAACCAGATGCCGGGTGCGGTGCTGTTTCATCATAAACGATGCCTCGGGCACAAAGGATTTGCGGTAAATACAAACCGGTTCCTGCATCACATCACCCATACGCAGGCTGTCTATTTCATCTTGAGGGCGCTGGCACAAGCGGGTAATGCCGCGCGAAGTAAGAATACCAACCGGTTTATTCTCCTCAATCACAATCATCGCGTGTTTATGCGCTTGCATCAGCCGGATGACTTCGTTCACCGGCGTGTCCCGCGATACCGTCACATCCAGCGGATGCAATACATCGGCAACTGTTTGCAAATCGGCAAAATGTTCAACACCGAGATTGGCGATAAAGCTGGACATGGTCACCACACCGGCTAAATCCGCATTGTTATCAACCACCACAAGATGGCGCATTTTACGCTCGACCAATTCATCGTAGGCATGGAAAACATTGGCATCCGCCTGAATGCTGAACACCGGCGAAATCATATGCTCGGCAACCCGCGCCTTTTTCATGTCGATGCGCGATGCAATCATGCCAATAATATCGCCTTCGGTGAGCACGCCGACCGGCTTGTTATTCTCCTCGACGACGATAAAACCGATCTTCTTTTCGCGCATCAGATCGACAGCGCTGTTCACACTTGCTTGCGGGGCGATTGAAATCGGCTTATCAATCATAATATTGCGAATCAGCATTCATCTCTCCTATCTTCCTGACCGAAAAGACGGTTTTTTTCGCATATGCAATGCCGCCATAAGCAAATCAGCATCACATACACAGCCTGCTCCCCTACCACATACTATGAATCTTTGTTTTCTCTTTGTCGATTTTTTTGCCAACCAAACGTTCCCACAATTTGATACCCGCCAGTTTTTCGACCAGCGTCGTCGGCACACGAAATGTCTTTAAATCCTGATTCGAAGCTTCGTTGGGCAACACAAACGACCACATTTTCAGCGTCCCCCTGTCACTTTCGGTCAAAATGGACTTAAAATAGGTGTGCGGTACGGGTATCGTCACATCGTTCGCATCGGCTGCACCGATGCTTTCGACCGCACGATCAAAATAAAAAACAGGCCCGCAAATCACATACGTTTGCAATATTTTTGGCTTGGCATCCAGTTTTCTGACCGCATCTTCCAATGCTCTCCATATCCGCTGATTGAATTGCGGTATTGCGGCGACATATTGGATAAAAGATAGGTTTCGCTATTTTGCAATACCGTTTCGCGCTAATTGGCGCTGGCAACCAGATGCCCTCGGTTGTAACCGGAGCCCTCATAATCGACCAAATCGGCGCGAAACATTTCAGGAATCCGGTAATCCGGGCGGAAACTGTCCGGGCGCGGCAAGCTGCGACTATCGGGATCGACAATCTCCAACGCCCATTTGGCCTGCCGGAAATAATAGGAATAACCGAGCACATAATGCCGATTGACCAGAATCTGATCCGCCGCCGGCATGCCGTAGCGGGTTTCGCGCCTTAAGTTAAGTGTGTTCATTTCCCCTCCCTGCAAAATGTTCCCCAGTCATAAGCCAGCCAGATACAATCTGTCTGATTATAGCTGAAAGCCCACTTAAGCGCATATCCAACCCTAGTATTCTCCGGGTAATCCGCCCCAATCAAGTCGCGCCGCCGAATGCCGATAGATAAACAAAAGACGCATCAAAAAGCCGCGCTCCTGAAATGGAGCGCGGCAAGGGTTCACAAGGAGGTCGTCATGCTGATGGAGACAAAAGAAGATGTGATTTATCCAATACTCACCCTGCTACTGGTCATGACATTCACCTTTGCTATCCGCGTCTGGCGCATTAGGAAAACCGTCAACGTGCGCCGTTAATCATACACACAAACAAAAAACTGACATCGGCAATCCGTTTAGACCTGTGCCGATAACCAGCGTTCGACATCGAGTGCTGCTTTGCAGCCTTCGCCTGCCGAAGTCACCGCCTGACGATAAATCGGATCGGCCACATCACCGGCGGCAAATACACCTTGCACCGAGGTCATGGTGCTTTTGCCTTGGGTAATCAAATATCCGGCAGCGTCTTTTTCCAATTGATCACCGACAAAATCGGTGTTCGGTTTGTGGCCGATGGCAATAAACACGCCGTGCACATCAACATCCGTAATCGTATCGTCCACTGTCGATTTCAGACGCACGCCGGTCACCCCGGAATCGTCGCCGACAATCTCATCGAGCACACTGTTCCAAGCCACTTCGACATTGTCCGTAGCCAGCAGGCGATCCTGCATGATTTTTTCGGCACGCAATTCATCGCGGCGATGCACCAGCGTCACCTTGCTGCACAGATTGGCCAGATAAATCGCTTCTTCGACTGCCGTATCGCCGCCGCCGATCACCGCCACCTCTTTATCGCGGTAGAAAAACCCGTCGCAAGTCGCACATGCGGAAACACCGCGTCCGGCAAAGGCTTCTTCCGAAGGCAGACCGAGATATTTCGCCGAAGCCCCGGTGGCAATAATCAGCGCATCGCAAGTGTAGCTGGCATCTTCGCCGGTCAGTTTGAAAGGACGTGCAGATAAATCCGCCGCTTCGATATGATCCCAGACCACTTCTGTGCCAAAACGCTCGGCCTGCGCCTTGAAATCCTCCATCATCTGCGGACCCTGTACACCGTCTTTATAACCGGGATAATTATCCACATCGGTGGTCGTGGTCAGTTGGCCGCCGGGTTCGCTGCCCTGAATAATCACCGGATTCAGATTGGCGCGCGCCGCATAAATCGCCGCCGTATAGCCGGCCGGGCCGGAACCGAGAATAATCAGCTGATGGTGTTGGGTATCGGACATCGGAAGCCTCCTTAAAACGGAGGCGGAGCCTAGCCATGCACCATGCTGCGGTCAAAGCATCATCAAGCATCCAGACAACACAATCGGGCGGCGGCGCGGCTGGCTGCTTTACACTTTCGGGCGTGCTTGTCAGCATCCGCGCCGAACAGAAAAAAACTTGGCAAAGAAACACATCGCTTATCCACTCACACCGTAAGGACTTGAAATCATGGTATATTTACGCGCATCAATACGCACATTAACTATTCTCATCGCGCTGTTTGTATGCAGCGTTCCAGCACATGCCGAGCGTTATGTCGGCCTTGGTCTGGGCCTGTTCGAACTGGATGCCGGGGCCAATAAACAAACCACCTTCGGCAGCTATCTGCAATTGGGCCACGATTTCATGCCATATTTGGGCGCTGAAATTCGCCTCGGCGGTGCAGGCTCGGCAAGCAGTGGTGCGGAGAAGATTCGCATGGAATGGTTTGTCGCCCATTTTCTCAAACCGTACGTCGAAATTTCCTCCGATTTCACCTTGTACAGCCTGATTGGTTTCACCGTCAATCACACATCCTTCCAATCGACTGCCGCCGGCAAGCTCAACAAAACCAACATCTCGCTCAGCTACGGTCTCGGTGCGGAAGCCTATGTCAGCGATAACATCAAACTGGCCGGCGAATGGACGCGCTACGCCACCGAAGCCGCTGCCGCGACCCGCAGCACCAGTTTTCAGGGCCTTGATGTCAACGGCTTCGTCGGTACGATTAAATACGAATTTTGATACATGCTGATCCGAATAGGCTTTTAACGTAGAATATTTTGACGTAAAGCGCTTCGGCGTACAACGTTTCAGCGTAAAACAAACCGCCTAAAGCAAAAACATGGTCGCCAAGCCGAGAAAGGCGAAAAAACCGACCACATCGGTCACCGTGGTCAGAATCGTCCCCGAAGCCAATGCCGGATCGATATGCAAACGCTGCAAGGTCAACGGAATCAGCGCCCCGGACATACCCGCCATCAACAGATTAATCAGCATTGCTGCCGCAATCACCATGCCGAGTTTCGCACCCAGCGCCGGAAACCACCATGTGGCGATCAAACCCATGACCAGCGCGAACGCCAAACCGGTCACCAGAGATACTGATACTTCCCTAATCAGCGAGCGTTTAGCGTTTTCAAAAGTCACCCGGCCCAGTGCAATACCGCGCACGATCACCGTGAGTGTTTGCGTTCCGGCAATACCACCCATGCTGGCGACAATCGGCATCAACACCGCCAGCGCCACAATCTGCACAATGGTTGCCTGAAACTGCGCCACCACCAGCGCCGCCAGAATCGCCGTGCCCAAATTCACCGCCAACCAAATACCACGCCGCCAAGCGGTGATGCCGACCGGCTCGGCCAAATCGTCCTGATTCGATAATGCCGCCAAGCGATACATATCCTCGGTCGCTTCTTCCTGCACGACATCAAGAATATCATCGGCGGTAATTCGCCCGACAAGAACGCCGTAATCATCGACCACAGGCATCGCCAGCACATTGTATTTCTCGAATAAATGCGCCACTTCCTCCTGATCCTGCCCGGCATGCACAGTCGGAAATTTGGTATCGACAATATCCGTCACCGGCTGATCCGGCTCGCAAAACAACATTTTATGCAACGGAAACACGCCGACCAGACGGTCGTCGTCGTCAACAATATACACATAGTTCAGGTTCTCGATTTCATGCCCGAAACGGCGCAAAACCTTGAGCACCTTGTCCACCGTCCAATCATCGCGCACCTTGAACAATTCGGCCTGCATCAGGCCACCGGCGGATTCCTCATCGTGACTTAAAAGATTTTCGATACCGCGTCGTTCATCCGGCTCCAGCCGTTCAATCACCTCATCGGCGACCTCTTTATCCACGGCTTGCAAAATATCGGTGGCATCGTCCGAATCGAGATGCTCGACCACTTCTTCGATTTCACGCGGCGCAAAACCGGCCAGCAAATCCTCTTGCATGCCTTCCGGCAATTCGAGCAAAACATCGCCGCGCTGTGCTTCGGGAATACGACCAAGCAAAAGCAGACGCTCATCGTCATCCCGGCAAGCCAGCAACAAATCGCCCAATTCACTGGCATGCAGACCGCCAAAACGGTTGCGCAAGGCGCGCGGATGCGCCTGCGCCATTTTCAGCGCCTGCTCAAGTGATAATTCCATCGGTGTTTTGTCTGTTTTCTTTGCCATCACATCCTCTGCCGCAACGGCAGCCTACACGAGGCGGCAACGAGATAAAATCACCGGCGGTTCTCCGGCAGATAAGCCGCGCACTTTGAATCGTATCCCGTTTACTCCTATAGTCGCTTACCAGAGGCGGGGGAAAGCAATGACACCGGAAGCATTTATCGAAAAATGGCAAGATTCGGGGCTTGGCGAAAGGCAGGCCTCGCAATCGCATTTCAACGACCTGTGCGCCCTGCTCGGCGAGCGAAAGCCGACCGATGCCAATCTAAAAAAACACAGCCTGAGCAATCTCTACAACGCCCTCCCGGCATGGTTGGACAATATCCACAAACAACTCGATACGGCTGTCGCCGCCTACAGTTGGGACGACTACACCCCCGGCATGCCCGACGAAGAAATTCTGGCGCGGTTGTTTAAGTTAAATCAGGAGAGAGAAGATGTCTGAAAGGAATTATCGCCAGAACAAAAGCCCGATGGATAAACTGATGATGGAAGTGGATGCCTAGTCTTGCTTCGTTTGCATACTTTTTCGCGAAATGTACTCTCTTTCTTGAGTGGATAGTGCGGCCCCAACCGGCAGGTTCGAGTAGCTGCCCGCTTAGGCTGTTAACGGGTTGGCGTTAACAGTCATTTTCATATAACGCCTAGTAAAAACCGGTGTCAGTGAACGAAAAATCGGTGACGGTGTATTGATTTAAGCGATTTCAGTGCGTATTAACCCTTGCACTCATGTTTCCTGTGGGATACAATTCACACTATGGAATTTGAGCTTGTCAGCACACAAGTCTTTGACAAATGGTTGAAAAGCCTGAAAAACAGGAGTGTGCTCAATAGAGTTCTAGCGCGGTTGGCACGCATTGAGAATGGAAACTTTGGCGACAACAAACATATATCTGCCGACTTGCATGAATTGCGCTTTTTTTTCCACGGCGGGCTGCGTATTTATTATGGCATCCGTGATAACAAGATCGTGCTGCTGCTCTGCGGCGGCAATAAAAACAGCCAGAAAAAAGATATTAAAGCAGCGGAAAAACTGCTGTCTGAATGGAGGCAAAAATGAACATAAAACCCTTTGATATTGCGGAACACCTTGAAAGCGATGAAGACATTCGTCAATTTCTTGAAGAGGCGGCTGCTACCGGCGATTCATCCGATCTGATTCATGCGTTGAACATTGCCGCACGCGCTAAAGGCATGAGCGAAGTTGCCAGACAATCCGGGGTAACGCGCGCCAGCCTCTATAAATCGCTTTCCGAGAGCGGTAATCCCCGCCTTGATACCATTAGCAAAATCGTCCATGCCTTCGGTTGCAAGATGGTGCTTGTCCATTAATCGGATTATTCACAACATGTATAGGGTTTGGAGTAAGGCATGAATACAATGATTATTAACGGCCAGAAGGCCACGATTAGCTATGATGAATTGGATATGTCCCAAAAAAGCTTAAACCGCTTTATCGCCGAAACACTGGAACAGGCTGTACATCCGTAGGCGAACGTACAGCCTTTCCGAAACCTATTTGATATGCAGTTTCTTTTTCACCTTGGCCAGTTTTTCGGCAGCCTCGGCCTTGCGGCCAACGGAATAAACCGGGCGGGCAGCGACATCGGGCAAGCTCAACACCTTTTCAAACCACGGCAGGGCTTTTTTGTATTGTTTCTCATCCAGCCAGTAATCACCCATGAAATAATTGGCATCCAGATCGTCTGGCGCAACCGTCACCGCCTTTTTCAGATAGGCCAATGCCTTGTCATCGTCGCCAAAACCGATAAAACCACCCGGAACCATGTAGTAAAAGCTGCCCAGCGTCGTGTAAATCGCGCCGTTCATGGTCATCGGATCAATGCGCTCGGCGGCCAGCAACAAATCGCGTCCTTGCTCCATCTGCGGCATGGCATTGAACATCGAAGACATACCACCCATCGCCCCGGCATAACCGGCGCGGATAATCGCTTCCCAAACCTTCGGCTCTGCCCGGTCGGCGTATTTTGCGCTTAGCGCCGAAGCCTTATCGACCAAGGCCTTGAATACCGCTTCTTTTTCATCGTCGGCGGTTTTGTAGTTGGCTACCGCCCATTGCAGTTGCAATTGATGCACAGCATCGCTCACCTCGTCGGCAAGTGCCGCTGCGGGTGAAAAAGTAAGCATCATAAACGCCAGAAAAGCTGCTTTGAGGCTTATTTTCATGTCAACAAACATACGCATAAATCTCTCCTTCGGGTTCAATTGCCGTCTTCCTTGGCGAATTTTTTGGCGATGCGATTCTGCGCTGCCAGCACCTTATCGACAAGACGCGGAAAACGCAGATTAATCTGTACAAACAGCGATTCCGGAAATCCGATATACACTTCCTTGCTATCGCTATCGATGGCTTTGAGAATTTTGCCGACCACATGCTCAGGCGTATCCATATTCATCTTGGTCGCTTCGCCCATGCGCATAATGCGCCCGGTATTCAGCGCTGTTTTGACCGCACGCGGAGCCAGATACATGACTTTGATATTGGTGTCGTACAATTCCCGGCGCAAGGCCTCGGAAAATCCGCGCAAGCCGAATTTACTGGCCGAATAGGCGGCAAAATAGGCAAAAGCAATCGAACCGAACACCGAGCCGACATTGATGATGCGTCCGGCATCGCGTTCCAGCATATCGGGCAACAGGTTGCGCGTTAAGCGCATCGCACCGAGCAAATTGACCTGAATAATGCGCTCCATAGTATCAATATCTTCATCTTCAAAGCAGCGGAAACTCATCAATCCGGCCAGATTAATCAGAATATCCACTTCGCCCAAAGCCACTTTCGCCGCATCGGCAACCGCCTGACAACCCTCCGCCGTCGATAAATCGCCGGCAATCACCTTGCTGTGTTTGAGCCCTTTGGCGACTTCGTTTAAGACTTTTTCGTTGGCATCGACCAGTGCCAAACGCGCCCCGCGATCAGAAAGGCGATGCGCAAGCTCGCGTCCGATACCACCGGCTGCACCGGTTAACACTATGTTTTTATTGCGTATTTTCACTTTTTATCTCCGCTCAACGTGGTCAGCGGCAGACTGCGGAAAATATCGCCGTACAGTTTGTACATCATACGCGCACAATGCACGACAGCGGCTTTATCGGCTTCATCATCCAACTGATTCATCAATTTTTCGTAAAAATCCACATGACTGACATCCAACGAACCATGCGAAGTCAAATAGGAGAATGCCTGTTTCGGCAAGCCCAGCGACGCTTCGATACGTTCCGCCGCCTGCGTGGCCAGCGCCACACTGGTTCCTTCGAGCACCAATACCATGCCGAAAAACCCGACAGGATTACAACGATGAATAATATCGTAGGCATAGGCCACCATTAATTCCGTTTCCGCATGTGGGGTGGCGCGGCGAACCGCTTCTTTATCACTGCCACAAGCCTCAATATCGTTGAGAATCCATTCCTGATGGCCCATTTCCTCTTCGATATATTCGCCAATCGCTTCACGCAACCATTCCAAACGCTCAGGCAATGCGCCACCGGTTGCCATCAACAGCGGCACTGTATGCTTAACGTGATGGTAAGCCTGACCGAGAAAAGCGACATACGATTCAAGCGTCAAATCGCCTGCCGCACCTTTTTGAATAAAGGGAATCGACAATAAATCGTTGCGCGCATCTTCAGTTGCAAGCAGTAATTCGTCATAAAATTTCATTCATCACTCCGCATAGATGGATTTAATTCGTTCGCCGTAAACCTCTAAAATCGCCTCGCGGCGCGGCCTGCCTGTGCCGGTAAATAAGCCGTTGGCAACCGAAAAAGGTTCATCCGTAAGCAACCAGCGGCTTACCCGCGCATAATCCGGCAGCCCAGCATTTGCAGCGGCAACGCATTGTTCCACAACTGCCGCATCGACGCCATCCCTAGCCGTCAGAACGGCAACATTGAACGGCTGCGCCTCGCCAAACACCACCGCCTGCGCAATGCCCGGCTGAATGGTCAATTCGCGTTCCACCCATTCCGGCGACACATTGCGCCCGAAAGCGGTGATAAAAATATGTTTTTTGCGCCCGGTAATATGCAGAAAACCATCGTCGTCCAGATAACCGATATCGCCACTGGCATAAAAACCATCCGTAAATGCCGGACTGCTCTGCCCCAGATAACCGGAAAACAGTGCCCCGGCGACCAAAATCTCGCCGTCATCGGCAAAATCGAGCTGCACATGCGCCAGCGGTTTGCCAACCGTTCCCGCACGCCGCGCTGCCGGCGCATTGACCGCCACCACGCTACCCGCTTCGGACAATCCATAACCCTCGAAAACCGGCAAGTCCAAGGCCGCTGCCTGTTCCAGCTGGCTAAGCGAAACCGGCGCACCGCCCACCGCCAGATAACGCAAGTTTTGCGGTTTTTTGCCGCTTTGCTGCACTGCCGCACAAAGCGCCAGCAACATCTGCGGAATCAGAATACCGGTACTAATCCGAAAACGGATAAACGCATCCAGAAACCGCTGTGCATCCAGGCCGCTGGAGCCGCGCATGCCGACCGCTGCCAATCCCGGCAACACACATGTGCCACCGGCCAATAGCGGCACATAAATACCGCCAATATTTTCCAGCAGCGTGGCCAACGGCAAGGTGCACAAATGCCGTTCATCCGCATCGGCTGCACAAGCCTCGCGCAACGAAATCGCAACCGTTTCCATCGCCTGCTGTGTTAAACAAACGCCTTTGGGATCGCCGGTCGTGCCGGAGGTGAAGGTGATTTTAGCCGTGCCTGCGGGAATCGTTTCGCTGGCCGTGGATTTCAACTGCAACAGACTAATCCCTTGCCCGGCGATACTGATTTCCGCCACCGCCTCATGCGCCACGCCGATTCCGGCCAGCAACGACTGCATTGCTTGCACTTGATCGGTCAGCAACAAGCCAATCCCGGCGCTACGAATCAAATGCGCAACCTGCGCCGGAGAAAAGAACAACGGCATCGGCACGCAAGGAATCTCAGCCTGCAGCGTCGCCAAATCGACCACTGCCCAAGCCGGAGTATTGTCCATGAAAATACCGGTGGCGGCAGGGGAATAAACGCCGATTTCATCGCTAACATGGTGAATTTCATTCACCAGTTGTGCGTAACTCAGCCCGCCGCCACTTGCATCTTCCAGCGCGATTTTATCCGGCGTTTGTTGTGCATGCGATGCAATCGCCGCCAGCACGCGGCTGGATTGATGCATCATCGGCTACGCTCGCCGCGCGCTTGTGTCCGCCCCTCGCGCAAACCCGAACGCCACAACGGCTGCAACACCTCGCGCGCAAAACGCAGCGCCCAATAACCCTTGGTAATATTACCGCACATCACCACCGGACTTGTTTCATAATAATCTCCCCAACGCCGGCGCTCCTCCTCGTCCAAACGTGCAGGATCCGCATCGCAGAGCTGAATGGTTTCGATACCGAGCCGATTAAAGCCATTGCGTAACCGCTTCACACCGGTGAAAACACACCAAGTAAAGCCCATGCCGCTCAAATATGCAGTCCATGCGGTAATACCGGCGCGACCGCCGCCGGGATAGGCCTCGGCCATATTGCCAACCTCGACAATACTATCGCGCGAAACCGGATAGCCGTAACGCTCACTCAAAACATCCTCAATGGGCGCGTCAAGGTAGGTTTCGAGAAACAAATGCTCACTGCTGGCCGCCCGATAACCGGCTGCGGCAATCATTTCGCCCGAATTGGTCGTCAAACGCAAAAGATGCGGCATAAAATGGCGAATATCAGCACCATATTCGATAGCAAAGCGCTCGTGGATGAACTGCTCGACACTTTTCCTGTCTTCATGTCCGATATCGATAAGATCGATTTGCATCTTTCTCCCTTTGCGCTTCTTAACCTGAGTTCGAAGGCCGCCCTGTTTGGCTGGTAATTCTGCACGCCAGCATGAAACGGGCATGAAACCGTGCGCTCTTGTAACGGCAGCCCTGAAAAAACCTGACCACGCCAGTCCTTGCGAACGCCTATAAACAGGGAAAGGGAGCTTAACTTCGGAATCACGCATTGTCATCGGCGGCATGGTAACTGCACAGACGGCATAACATGTGATATCCATCACAGATAGCATCGCGTATTTGCAATCGTTTTGCATGCTTGCGTCGTCAGGTCTGCATGTCAGCCTGCGATGCCATGTCCGCATTGAAATTTAAGATACTTGCCCGCGCTGAAGGCTGCTTTGCACGCCGTGGCCGCCTGAATTTGGCACACGGCATTGTGGAAACACCCGTGTTTATGCCGGTCGGCACGCAGGCGACGGTCAAAACCATGACCCCGCACGATTTACACGACATCGGTGCG
>JAJRWP010000095.1 GCA_021545645.1 Zetaproteobacteria bacterium
ACCAGCATATCATGTCCGTGCGAGTGCATGGCATGCAGGGTGTTACCGGCACCGATAAAACGAACGCGTACAAAATCGCCCTTTTTCACACGCAACGGCTGGGTAAGCGGAAACGATTTACCGTTAATCGAAAAATAGTTGCGTTTATCAAGCGGTCCGCCGCCAACGCCATATTTGTCGGCAGCTTCTGATTCCCAACTGCTGAGCATCATAATCACATCTTTGGTTGCTCTCTTTTCCAATGCAGTCGGTTTGTCCGGATCGATAATGATCGGACCCCACATGCCGCGAATACCGGTATGTTCGTTGGCATTTACATGGCAGTGATACCACATGGTACCCGGTTTTTCAGCAATCCAGTGGTAGGTGTAGGTCTCGCCCGGCTGAATGCCCTTGGCCTGAGTGATGCCCGGAACACCATCGTTCTGCCAGTTATTGTGTTGAAACAAACCGTGCCAGTGAATGGTATGCGCCAGCGAGGTATTGTTGGTTACATGTACGGTGACATCATCGCCCTGATGCACATGAATAAGCGGCCCGGGCACTTGCCCATCAAATCCGAACACCTTGTATTTCAAATCAGGAGCAACCTGAATCTCTATTTCGTCCACCGTCATATTAAATTCGTATTTCTTTGCCTGAGCAGGCGTTGCAGCAGCCAGCCACACAACAGCCAGCATCAGCGGTAAAAATATCTTGAATAATCTCATCAATAAAACCTCCCTTGGATAGAATGGTGCGGATCCATCCTGCGCAACCTTCAGCAGAGCATAGTCCGATACATGCATTCTACCTATATCTTTTGCCTTTGTTAAGTATTTTTTAACAAATGATTTGTCGGCGAGCTATCCATCCGCGATTTATGTGCACCGACCATGCCCGCCACAATATTTTCGTTGCTAGGGCAAACTTTTCATGCTGCACCCACTTATCATTCAAAGCATGCCGCTAATTATTGTGTTTGACATACATCTTATGCTAAAATTTGCTGCTGCTCCAAGAAACAATGAAAATCATTGAGCACATAACAGCAAAATGACCGGGAGGAATATCCATGAACGACGAAAACCGCGAACAATCAAAAATCGCGCGTACAATCAAAACCCGCAACGATGTATTCGAGGGGACAAGTTACAAAAAGCAAAACAATGTACTGCGCATGGTGCTCTTTTATTCGAGCTGCGCGATTGTCCTCGTGCTTGCCTCCTACGGCGGCCTTTACCTTGAAAAGGGCTACCTGCACGACGGCGTACTGCAAAACAACGCCGAAAAAATGGAAAGCGGCATCAACTTTGCCAAAATGAACCGTTCTATTCTTGGTCAAATGCCGGGCATTCTTGATGAAGTGAAAAAAGATCCGAACGATATGTATTCGGCATCCATGAATGTTGTCGATAACAGCCCGAAGCTGGAAATCACCACCGATAATCTGGTCGATATTCTTATTAAAGCAGGGCTGGTTAAGAAAACCGCCGCAGGCCTTGAATTCGCCGATGTCGAGTGGAAAACCCAGAACTGGGCCTACAGCCATGTCGCCGTAGTTATCACCAGCAAAGAAAACCCTGAAATTTACCTTACCCTGAATATCGCCAAAGACGGCAGTCTGCTGGTCTGGCGTGTGATTGGCGCGATTATGTCCGAAGCTCTGCGGGATAAAGTACTGGCCTGAGTTAAGCTATACATTGATAACCAAGGGCTGCCGTTTGGCAGCCCTTTTTTCTGCGCAGAGAGAAAGTATATAAAAACAAAGCAGCCTGTGTTGCCAAAAAACTCACGGCCAGCGCTCATGTATATCGCAAAAACCTTCAGCACTTTCCCTTCCATCCTGACAATGTGCAGCAAAACCCGATTTATCATAATCGACATCAAGGCTATCCGCGTTGTGCGAGACTGTGAGCCAATAGGCTCCTGTGCGCTGAAAAACCGGCTGATGCTTATCCTTGCGCGGATCAAAAATCATCAACTTCTGTGAATGCGCACCAACATGGCAAACCACACGGATAACAGGGTCCGGATAGCGGCTTATCTGAAAAATATGGATACCATCTGCCCGGCAATTGTCTTCATCACCGCTGCAAAAGTAGCAAGATGAAATATCGGCAACCAGCAAAGAGCGTGTTTTGCCGTTTTCATTACTACTTTCCAAATCGCCAGCCGTACGGACTTCGAGCGTCTTCTTGCCCTCGAAAGATTTGACCTGCCATACCCATGACTTGCCGTTCAGCAAGAAGGTTGGGACACTTTTTCCGTAAGTGATTTCCACAGCTATCGCTTTATCCGGAAAATAAATATGACTCACCGCAACCCATGTTGCCAACCAGAATACCCACGGGTGAATTTTCATGCGCGCCCCCGAACTTGCTTTCGTGCCAACCTTATCGACCGGATACAGATAGAATAAGCAACAATATACCCTTTCTATGTTTATGAAAAAGACTGCGCCCGACGCTTAAGTCCACCAACAAAAAAACAGGGAGGGGACAAACCCCTCCCTGTTGCAATACTTATTAAAAAAACTGATTTATCGAATCAGTATATTATCACCCTTGCCAAGCTTCGGATCGGCATCGGGACGATTCATCAACACGGTAATCGCACCACGCAACGCCGCGCTCATCGTATGATCGACAATCGCATTGTTGGTCGCATGATCGGCCGGAGAAACAATATCGAAAACACTCGCTCCGGCGACAGGCACACCATAAGTCTGCACATCGTAAAGCACGTTTTTCGGATTGCCGTTGACAAACACACGGTCCCAAATACCGGCAATCGGATGGAAGGCTACCGGCATATTGATGTTCGCGTTAACGAAGAAAATACGCACACGCTCGCCGGGCTTAGCCATCAACACCTTGGTGGCATTCGGATCATGCACCGGATCGTAGTTGAAAATCTTGCCGTTGATTAGCGCATTGGTCCAACCCTTGTTTTCCAGCATCGCCGCATAATTTTCGGCATCCGGGAAATACTGCGACTGAATCAATACATATTCGCGATCCGGCTTCGGATAGGCCTTGGTATAGCGCTTCGGATTGACAAGAATCACACCGTACATACCGCGCGCAATATGCTGCACCATCGGATTAGCACCGCAGTGATACATCCAAACACCGGCACGCTGGGCCTTGAAAATGAAATGTTTGTTGTGTCCGGGGCGCACTGCACCGAACTCGTTAAGCACATCGACTTCAGCCGCATGGAAATCAATTGAGTGCGAATTCTTGTTGCTTTTCGGGTTAATCAACGTGAAATCGACGGTGTCGCCGACATTCACACGCACCACTTTGCCCGGAATAGTGCCGTCGTAGGTCCATGCCGGATATTTGGTACCTTTGTTGTCAATGACAACGTCGCTTTCCATTGCCGTCATCGTCACCTTGACAGTTTTGGCCATGGCCGACGGCGCACTCAGTCCGACAAGCATGGCAATCGCTGCAAACGACAACATTGCTGTTTTAAATAGCTTCATAGCTACCTCCTCTCGTTTTAATCAATCACTTACGCGAATGATTGTGGCGATCCATCCGTGGTTCGCGCGGGAACACTGAATTTTCAGCGTATCCCTAGCCTTCGTGACTGCATTGACACAGCTTGCGAAGGTGCTTAACAAGATCGTTGATCTCGTTATCGGTAAAGGTGTCGGCCCAAGGCGGCATCAGCGCCGATTTATTAATCGCCAAGCCTCCTTCTTTGATCACCTTGAATATTTCGGCATCCGTGCGCCCACCCATGGCTTTGGCATCGGTGTGGTCGCGCGGTTGCACGGACATATCCTGAATATTTGCACCCATGCCCGTGCCCTCTAAGCCATGGCACTGCATGCAATAGGTTTTGTAATTATCGGCAGCGGATTCGGCCTGTGCTGCGGCAGGCAGCAGCAAGAGCAATGCAAAAAGGATATTAAAGAACTGTTTATTCATCGAAATTCTCCTTGCTTAAATCAAGGATATAATTGACCAATTTCTGCCGGTTGGCATCGGGAACATGTTTATTCGGCATCCAGATTTTCGCATCCCATGCCTGCGGACTGCGGATGTAGCTAAGCATAAATTCGGGGGTCAGCCGTTTACCGGCAGTGTAGATTTCCGGGCCGGTAATACCGCCGTAACCCGGCTCGATTTGATGGCATGCCATGCAACCGTAAATTTTATCGAACATCATCTCGCCGAGCGGGCCGGGCGCAATACTGGCATCGTGTTTTTCCGCTTTAACAAGGGCGCTGTTGGCTTTCAAGTCAGCCAGAGCTGCAGCAACCGCTTTGGCATCCGCTGCATTCAGTTTCAGGTGTGCGGACAGCGTCGATTTGTCCACCATATCCCGTTTCTCACCGGGTTTGATGTGCTTGATATAAAACATCCCGGCCGGGCGTATGCGTTTGGGATTTTGCAACCATGCCTCGACCCATTGCTGCCGATATTTATTACCGGCATAAAACAAATCCGGGCCCTTGCGTTGCCATAAAGCAGCCAATGTGCTTGGTGCAGGGCCTTGCAGGTTATGACAGGAAACACAGCGTTCTTTGAGAATATCCATACCGTTCGCATCGGCATGCGCAGGCCACAAAACCAGTGTCCATAGGGCCATCATGCAAAAACAAATCATCAAACGTTGATACGGCATAACACCTCCTTCAAGCATGCAGCTTCTCTTGCAAAACAGCATACCCATTTACTCCTCTTTTCAGCACGAAGGTGCATTTCTAATACATGTTATAAAAGATGTCAAACACGCAAGCGCATCAAGGCCATTGCCCGCATGCGCAGTATCGTTACAATCCAGCCGCCGACATCACAGAAAACAACAAACAAAATCCCGTAAAAGGTATATATCGCATGCTGTCAAAACTTCAGGAATACTTTCAACCACGCCATCTCGGCCTCATCGGCCTGTGCCTGCTCGCCTTGGCCTACCTCTCGCTGTTTCGCTACGACAACTACGGTATTGAAGAGGGCGCGGCGCTGGCCATGCTTATCAACTGGTCCATCGTGCATCAAATCGCCAGTCCGGTGGCCTTTTTCGGCGTGCCGGATTTGCGTGCTATCTTTTTTGTCCCGCTCGATATGTATTGGGCTGGCAGTCTGATTGCCGTCAAGGTATTCACCATGTACATCCTGTTTGGTACGGCACTGCTGATGTATCGCTGGAGCGAAGAAGTACACGGTGGCGAATCCTCGATGATGGCCACAGCATTGCTACTGCTCGCCCCCATCACCCTGATGCAAACAGACGCCATCGGTAGCGGCATCTATTTATTATTCTGTTTTGTCGTCGCCGGTTGGCTGGATCAGGCGATTCACGACAGTGATAAAGCCATACCAAGCTGGTTCTTTCTGCTTATTCTGATTGCCGCACTGGCCACCAGCATGCACCCGATGGGACTGGCCGTGCCGCTGACCATTGCACTAAAATGGTGGCTTAATCCGGGCGAAGCCAACAAAGGCAGACGCATCATCATCAGCATGGGCATACTCACCGGTGTTATGCTGTTTGTGCGCTGGGGCTGGTACGGCATAGACGCAGCAAGTAGCAATCCGTTAACCATATTAAGCGATAGCATTCTCGGCTCGGATTTGTTGCGCACAGCAGATTGGAGCGCCGGCATGCTGATTGCAGTCGTGCTGCTGAGTGCCATCGGTATGCATCTTTACCGGCGAGTGCAGGATACGCTTTCCATCATGCTGATTGCAGCCAGTCTGATCGGTTTTCTGCATGCCGATCATGCATGGGTATTAATCGCATGGGCAACGCTATTGTATTTAGGCATTCCGCTTGTCATTGAGATGAATCAGCGCTTCGGAAAAAATGGCATTGTCGGCAAGCGCGGTGCGGTACTGTCGATTGTTGTCATCCTTGCCACCATTTCCATGGTGCATACCCGTCAGATCGGCGTGATTGCCAAAACACACCTTAAAAACCCCACCGACAACATCATCGCCGTACTCGCACACGATGCCGAAAAAACCGATGTCCTGTTCCTTGCCGCCAGTCAGTGGCCAGCGCGCACCCTGCTGGTCTGTCGCCGCGATGTATTACCGCTGCCGCCAGCCAAAGACGATACCGCCGCCTTCCGCAACCAAACACGCGGACTCACACACATCGCCTTCAACCCGCAACTCGAAGAAATGCATGCGCTGTCCAGAAATGCGGCATCGCTAAGTGATATTTTTGAGACCATTGCTCTGCTTCCCGGCGGCGTCGTGCTTAAAGCGAAAACAAGCAAAAAAGCAGGCTAGAGAAAAAAGACTGTGAAAAACGAGGCAATCAATACGGCGCAACAACTGCCGCCAAGCCATGCGGGCAAGCTCGCTGGCTAAGTGTTATTTCGCTTTGCCGTGCCACATCTGGAAAAATACAGCGAGAGAAAACCCGAACAGCCCGCCCATCAAACCTAGACCACCAAGTATCATCAATACCAGTAAAGGTAACGGCGCACTGCTCAATGCATAATGATGGCCGGTAAACTGGAAATAATCGTAGATCAACATCAACAAACCAACCAACATGGCGATGCTGTAAATACGCATCTGCCGCTTCCATGTTTCGCCGACCTTCTGATGAAGACAGCTTTGGCACAATTTCCGCTCTGTTTCGGTTTCCTGACCGCACGATGCACAAACAGTCACAGCTTCTCCTTATTTTCCGTGGTACAAATAAAAAAATGAGGGGGCTTTCGCCCCCTCATCAAATAACACCTGTCAATTCTAATCGAATGACTAAGACTACTGACGGCTCGGAGAACGCGGGTTGCCCGGTGTCGTCGGTTTAGCCAAGGTCAGGAATGCTGCCAAATTGGCAATATCCTCATCGGTAAGCTTACCCGCCACAGCGCGCATCTGACCCATATAGTCGTTGGTACGCTCGTTATCTTCTTTGTCTTCAATCTGAGCCTTGGTCAAGGTCTTGGCACCAAATGCTCTGTGACCGTTGCGCAAAGATTCCAACTCATGTTTCAGGTAGACATAGTTCTGACCGCCAATGGCTGGATACATGCGGCCTGCGGAGCGGCCATGAAAACCGTGGCAGCTCTGACATGCCGGAACACCGTGATCCGGAGCCCCGAACTCGGCAATAATCTTGCCTTTAGCAGGATCACCAACATCGGCACCATCACGGCGCAACTGATCCAGATTGGAACCGATATACGGTGTCTTCAAGGTATGCACATAAGTAGCAACGTCTTTCATATCCTGCTCAGACAACGCCGCAGAAATATCATTCATCTGATACATCGTGTCGTCGGTACGTTTGCCACTGGCAAAATCATGCAACTGCTTCAAAATATAGCTATCAACCTGATAAGCTAGACGTGGTGAACCCACATCATCACTACCCAGACCATCCGGGGCATGACAGCCCTGACAAGCCGGTACATCGTCGCCTTTACCGTACTGATAAATCACGCGACCACGGTCAATATTACCCAAACTATCGGCATGCTGACCAGCATTCGCGGCCACTGGCGCGGCAAAAAATGCAGCAACTGCCATCAAACTCATTGTTATCATCATCCGTTTCATGCATTTCCCTCCTGAATTGTTTGTAACTATTCGATTTTTGTCTTTGTGGCTGAATAAAAGGTTGCTACGCATAAGATTGCCAGCACAACAAATATAATGGCATATAAGCCCAGCACATCGCCTGTCTGGAACATGACTGAAGCTTCAAAGAAATGAGCTAACATAAAAACTTACCTCCCTAGGGGTTTCGTAATAAAAAATGAACTCTGCCCGCCAAATTAAAAAAGGCAAGTCAAAAATTCATCTGCTTTTAATGTATCCCTCGCAAGAGCAGAAAACACAGCATAACAAACAGCTAATTCGGCGCAATCAGCAAAGCCCCGGTTAGAAATACAAACACCCGCACGGCAACAATCCCCTTGCTCTGCACCCGGTGTTCCTGCCGCGCTTCACGCCTGCCTGCATACAGTTGCCGCCCGGCCATGCTTTGCAACACATACAAGGAATACAAAGTAAGAATAAACAGCAAATGCGTCCAAATCAGGAAAGAAAACAACTCTCCGTCGTCAATCAAACGGCGCTTCCAGTCATGCGTCATGTATAGCCAGACGGGAAACAGCACATCGAACACCATCACACTGCCCATCAGCGCGATATGCCAGCGATGCCGCTTGCGCAAATAAAAAGCCAAGCCCATCACAACAAAACTGCCCAACACAAGCATCACGGATAATTTCATAGTAGCGCAGCCTAACCATCTTACCCCGGCATACCACCGCAAATTCCACACCAAGCCGATTCACCATTCAACAACCGCATGCAACACCCCTCTTGCACACCGCATTCGCGCCGCTAGGCTGCCAACGCATGTCAACATCAATACCAACATCAGCTTCCAACACACAACATACGGAAGCACATCACGAACACCGCTATCTGGTGAAATTTCTCATCATGTCAGTGGTGTCCTTTTTTATCGGCACCGTACACGGTCTTTTGCAAGTCATCCCGGCAGTACGCCACTGGCTGGATTCTATCGGCAGCCCCTACGGCGGCCCCGGCCATATGATTGATCCGCTGGCGCATGCACATATCAATCTGGTCGGCGGCGTCACCATTCTGGGCATGGCTGTAACCTACTACATGCTGCCCAAAATCACTGGCAAACCCATTCATTCGCATCGCATGGCCGAACACTCATTCTGGTGGACGACCATCGGCGTGAGTTGTTTTTACACAGCGCTGCTCATTTTCGGCTTTATCGAAGGCAATTTGTGGTTGACCGACCCCGCGCAAGTGCCGTCGGTACATCGTTTCTACGGCCCGGTTATTTCTGTTACTGCCTCCATTCTGGCCGTCGGTTTCTGGGTGTATTTGGCCAATGTCCTGCTCACCTTGAAGGACATTTATAAAGACCCTGTCCGGTGAATAGTCCGGCAATGCTCGATTGCGGTTGTCCATCCGAATATCCGCAGTGGGATGGTGAAGACGTCGATCTCGGCGCTTGGCTGGTACACGAACAACGTGTGTTGATGTTTCTGCACATGCCCATCGGCTACGAAGCTTATTTGGACCGGCAGCACAAAGACATCAAGCGCCTGCAACTGAACGAGCGCTGGCCCGGTTTTGTGTTAACCCAATCCGCCGCCTTCCGTGGCCGTATTCTTTGCCCGCTGGCCGAAGACACTTCACCGGCGCGCAACACCTTCCGTCTGAGTAATCCCTTTTATGTACGCACCAAACTGGTGCATGGCGATGTCGGCAGCATCAAGGGCGAGGTACGCAGCATGCAATCGGCCTTGTTGGATGAAGGGAAAATGCCTAAAGAATTATTTCTCAGCTATTTGACCTGTCCGCGCTGCCGCGATCAGCGCGGCGGCATAAAAATCATGCTTCTCCGGCACTGGATAAAGAGCAAAAAACTACAAGAACGCCTGGCTAAGCAGCAACAAAAAGCCTGATTATTGTCGGATCGGCTATTGCCGATTAATAATCTTCGTCTTCGTCATCACCTTCGCCAACATCCGGGGCACTGTTTTCCGTTTGCTTGAAATAGGCAATAATATCATCCCGATCACGGGCTTTGAGGAATGGCATGACCATGGTTGTATTGGCTTTAATAGCTCGCGGATTGGTCAGCCATGCTTCCAGCGACGCCCTATCCCAGCGCTCGAACGGAACACCGCTGATGGTCGGTTTACGATTGAAAATCCCCTTCAATCCCGGTCCGACACGTTTCGATTTTACATGCAATTGATGGCAGGGAAGACAACGCACTTCGGCGACGATTTTACCCCGCCCCGCATCAGCAGCCTGTACCGAAACACTAAGCAATGGCAACATCAATAACGCTAACAGCATATATTTCATGGCATTTTCTTTCCTTCCGGCGGAGCCAAAGCAAATACCATCTCCCGCGTCTCGCCTTTGCGCAACAGCCGCACATACAAATGATCGTGCAATACATCCTTGATCGGCAGCGCCCGCCTGAATACGCCCAAAGCGCCGTCCGGCATGGCTTGTTTCCAAGCCGAATGCTCGGTGCGCACATCAACCATCAGATCGGAAGAAAAACCACTTTGTTGGCGGTCGGCAATAATCAGGAATTCATTCATGCCGCGCACCAACTGTGTTGGCCGTGTCTCGATACGAATGCTCATGTTTTGCCACTGCTGCGCCGGTGGCGTCCAGCCCTGATCGGCAGAGCAAGCGGAAAAAAGCAAAATCACAGCCAGCATATACGTTACACGCATCATGATTTTTCCTTTGCTGCATGCGCCAATAGATAATCACGCAAAATCAGCATATCACTGACCGGTATCGGGGGCATACTGCGTTGCAGACGGTGCTGCTGCATGCGCGCAAGCACATTCGGCCAGCGCGCGGCAGTATGCGCAGACGGCAACGGCGGTGCATGGCATTCCGAGCAATGGCGTGCATAAACGTTAAACGCCTCGCTTTTGCTATCCGGATAAGTGTGTGACGTTGGCGGTGCTGAATCGCAGCCGAACAGCAGCAAACCGGCAAATAAAACAAACATCCTCATTTGGGCATATCGATATCGTCATCTTCATGCTCACTATCGCTATCCAACCGGCCTGCACGATCGGAACCATACAATGTGGTCATAAAATAGACAAAAACACTGGCAATCACGGCATAAACAGCAGCCGCCACATGCCCCCAAGTGAACCACGCGCGCGGACTCTCCGGGCGATCGCCCCAAAATGGCAGCGTTAAACCGAAAGCCACCAGCAGTACCATAATGATAATGCCGATAAACCATGCCGGAACACGATGCTGCGATTCGGGGATTTTTTCAACCAGTTCCCAGTCTTCCAGACCGCGTTTGTTCAGCCGATCTTCCTCCGAGGCATAACCAAAGTGGTCATCGGGAATTTTCCCCCATTCCTTATTCACCGGCGCAGTTGGCCGTGGCCTTTCGGCTTCTACCGGCGGCGTATTATCGCTGTTTTTCTTCACATCGGTCGTTTTTGTATCAGTCATAGTGCCTCTTTTCAACCACCCTTAAGATTTTCCCCGACCTTGCAGCGAAGCAAAGTGAACCACTTGAAAAGTCTTCGTCCAACCACTGTCGGCAGTCACCACCACCCGAAAACGATGCAAGCCTTCAGACAAGCCTCCGCTCAGATGCAGACCCACATCCTGCCTGCCGAATCCGGAAAAATGCACATCATGTTTGTCGATGGAAAAATCATTTTGTGCAAGACCTTCGACGCGAATATGCATATTTTCCGGTTGATTAATCTTGTAGGCAATATTGATGCGGTAATCGAGAATCTGCTCGCCCTGATTCGTATCGGCCCGATACACGGAGAATGACGCCGGTTCGTAGGTCGCTACACCATAAGAAAATGCCAACGCACCGATAATGGTCGCCATGGTCGCTGCGCGCGCACGGTTAAAGAAGGAGCCAACCATACCCCGGTATTTGCCCTTCCATTCGTCGCCCAGCGTCAGCTGCAACAAGCCCGGACCAGCGAGTTTTTTGCTTTTGCTGTGCAATTCGTCGCAGGCCACCACACATGCACCGCAATTTACACAGCTATCGAACAACTCCGGTTGGCGCGGATCGAGATCCAGAAAACAGGAATCAACACAATAATGGCAATTGGCGCAATGATCTGAACGCGTAGTATCGTAGGAGATATGCAGAGTCTCTCGGGTTTTGAACGAATGCTGCCAAACCCGGTAAATACACATGTATTTGCACATCAAATGACGAATCACGGTAATATCCGTAAACAAAACGAATACGCAAACCATATAAATCCAGCGCAGCCCGTTGGCCAAAGCGGGATCGGACTGGAAGGTCACGAACGACCAGATGACCTGCGGCGGATAAAAATAAAACATCGGTATCAACGCGTACACCAGCGAAGCGCCAAGCAGCAACACAGCAAGTACGATATAATTCAACAACGACTTGCGACGCGCCGCCACCTGCATGCGTTCACCGCTAATATCCATCATCAAAGCGCGCCTGCCGAGCAGTTTTTCGGTCATCGTATTGGCCCATTCGGAGACTGTATTCTGCGGACACATCCAGCCGCAAAACACCGCCCCAACCAGCGAATACATCATAATCAACAAGCTGGCGATAAAAACCCAGAAACCCATAAGAATAAAAATATCGGAAAACCAGACCTGCCGGTCCAGCATGACAATACCCGCCCCCGGATCGATGCGGAAAAGCCCGCTGGCCGGAATCAGCACCAGCAACAGCAGCGTGCCCAACTGAACATAACGGCGTAGCGGGTGCAATATTTTCGCGCCCGGCACATGCTCTTCGACGACAGGGATTTTGCTTAACGCATCATTGGCGGACATATTTGACTCCATCAAACAAAGCTATCTTTTGCGCACATCAAATGCCAGCGGACTAATCGCCGCCAGTTTATTTCGCCACTTTTCCGCAATACCGGCGTGCCCCGCCCGTGTTTCTAATCGAATCATGGCGCGCAGTGCCTGCGCATGATCCGGACGCAAGCGGAGAATACGCAGCAATGCTTGCCGCCGATTCAAATCCGGCACATCGCCCTGTTCAAGACTGATAAACATCCGGTCGGCCAACGCAAAAGCCGACCAGCGATCGTGCGAATTTGCCCGCTGCGCCAATTGCGCCCATTTGACGGCCTTCCGTTCATCACCAGCCAATTCCGCCATCCACACATACACATCCAGACCGCTGGCCGCCCATGCGCGCTTAAAAAACGGGAAATCCGCATCGCCAACATGCAACACGCGCGCACCCTGTTCGGCAGTTTGCCGCCACGACAACATCCAGCGCCACATAGCTTGTCCATCCATGCCACCGGCATAACGCAAACGCGGCAATGCATATTCAATCACCGGCGACCATTCGTTTTGTGCTGGAACGCCCTGTTCAAACGATGGAATTTCACCCCAATAACGCCCCAACCACGTCCACAAGCCTTCGCCGCCCGTTGCCGCCTGCTGCTGCGCCGCCGGCATGGCCTGCCAGCGCTTTAGCAAGGCTATGCTGTGCAAATCCGACTGCAAACCGACCAGTGCCAAGCGGTAACCATCGACAAAGACCAAGGCCTGCCCGCCAGCATCGGAAAATGCGCGGCGAAAGGTATGCATCACCACCTTGAGCATCGGAATATCGAACTGATTAAGCGCCAACCACTGCACAAATACGCCACCTTCGTTCAAACGCGCCCGCGCCCGCTCAAATTGTTGTAAAGAAAGCAGATTTGCGCGCCCGACCATGTCCGGGTGGAATAAATCGCCGACAATCACATCGTAATGATGCGTATCGGTGCGCAAAAAACGCCGCGCATCGTCGCGCAGCACGCGCATTTTCGTCATCACCCCGCCATTGACCGGCGCAAAAGCATCTTTCGCCGCATCAATCGCGCCCTGCGACAATTCGATTGCCGTGCGCTTCAAGCCGGGAAAAGGCAGTGAACCGGCGGCAGTAATGCCCGTTCCCAGACCGAGAAACAGGATTGATTTCGCCTGCGGGTGCAGCAACAACGGCAAGCGTGCTTGATTCTTCTGCACTGTCACCGCCGTCGGATCGCTCGATGCATCCATGCGTTGCAAATCGGAAAGCAGTAAACGCTGCCCCGATGCCTGCTCCACCACATGGGTGATGGCAACCGCATCTTCATACAAGGACAATTCGTGTGCAGATACCATATCGGGCAATAAATCGGCCACCGGCGGCAAATGTCGAACCGGCCACAACAACAGCAACAGAACAGGAATCCCCAGCCAGAAACGCCGATCCTGCACCCAGCGCATCCCGCAAACAAACAACAAAACAGCCGAAAAACCAAGCGCCCCCGCGCTTCCCAGCCACGGAATCAATACAAAACCGGCCAACAACGCGCCCAACGCCGCACCCAAACTATTGACGCCATACCACCAAGCGCCGCTGCTGCTATCGGCAACACCACCCCGACAAGCGGAAACCTCAAAATGGCGATTCAGCAACGGCAGCCACGCACCCAACACCAACGTCACCGGCAAAGTCAGCAGCAGAACCGCGCCTCCTTGCCATAGCATCGCCGCCAACAACGAATCGTAATCGCTGCGATTGGCCCACTGACTAAGCTCTGGCAAAACATACTGCCCGGCGACAGCCAATAGCGCCCCGACTGCCGGTAAAACAGCCAGCCATAAGGAAAGATGACGGGGCGATTGCACACGCCGCGCCAATACGCTGCCAAAACCGATACCGAACAGGTAAACCAGCAGCAAAATGGCCAACACATATTCGGTGCGCAGCAACACCATGCCAAACAAACGCGTCCACACGACTTCCAGCATCAACGCCGCCGCACCGATACCGGCATAGACCAATAAATCGAACAACGGCGGGCGCGGCGCGTGCGGTTTGTCTGTTTCTGACATTGTTTTCCGCGCAAACCCCAAGGCCAGCCAAGCAGCTAGGCCTGCAAACAACAAACCGAGAAGCGCCACCGACCACAGCGCATACTGCCAACCCAATAACGGCAACAACAACAGCGGCAACACCGCGCCCAAGCCCCCGCCCAGCGCATTGATGCCATACATCGCACCCAAGGATAAACGCAATTCGCCAGCCGCTTTCAGCACTAGCGGAAAGGCATAGCCCATACCCACGGCGGCAGGAAACAGCAGCAAAAACACCGCCACCGCCTGCAATCCCTGCCAGCCGCCAAGCGAAAGTCCGCTGCCCAGATGCAGCAAACCCGCATCCAGCCACGGCATGATCAGCGGCAGCGCTATCGCGTAAACAGCGATACCGGCTTCCAAGATTGCCAACAGCATCAATGCACGGCGGCCTGAAAATGCAATGCCGCAACGCATTGCGATAAGGCTGCCCGCACCGAGGCCGGCCATAAAAGCAGCCACCGTCAATACCACGCCGAAAATACTGATGCCGAACATCAGCGACAACATGCGTGTCCACAACACTTCGTAGGCCAGCGCAGTGATGCCTGTACCGCCGTAAATAAGCAGTAACAGGAAGCGTTGGCGCATACTCACGGAATTAATTAACGTTGAGAAAAGCGGCCTTAATAAGGCCAGAACCAAGCGATGGCGGTCGCTGCATGCACAGCAGCCAAGGTCATCGTCAGTCCGGCGCAAATCATGTGCGCCACAAACACATTTTTATCGAAAACCACCATCGCCACACCCATACCGCCGGTCGCCAGCACCAAAACCAGCAAAACAATGCCCATAAGGAACAAAATCTGGTGCTTGCGCTCGGTTTCGATACGCCGTTCCGGGGCGATTTCATCGTCTCCGGCAAACTGCTGCATCACCGCTTCGGAAGAATGCCGGGCTTCTTGCCCGGAAGCAGTGGCTGCCGTTTGCGCAGCTTGCAGCGGCGTGGGCAGCAACAGCGGCAACAGCAAAAAAACAATCCGGCAAGCAAGAGCTTCTTAATCATCCCGTCCGCCCCGCCCGTCATCCTTATCTTCGCCATCTTTGCGCATGGCATTACGCAAATGCAAAATGGCCGACAAAATCATCGGTGCAAACACAAGGAAAAACAGAAAAACAAAAATCAACCACGGTGTGTCGATGGTCACATGCAGGTAACGGTAGCTATCGACTGCCAAGGCCTCCGACGACCACAACAGCCCAGCCAACAGCATACTCATCATTTGAATTCGTAGCATTTGAATCCGCAGCATTGTTTTCATCCTGTTTGTTCCATAGTTATTTCCCATCGTTCAGCGCATTGCTTGCACAGCGAAAGCCGAAAAAATCGGAAGCGTAATTGGGCAGCGAATAATTGCGGTGGAAGGTATAGGTGGAAAAAGGATCGCTTTTCCACGAGCCGCCGCGCATCACAAAATACACCAAACGCTCTTTTTCATCGCTGCCACGGTGATAGCTGGGGTCGATTTCTTTAGCCTGAAACACCGCATCGCTGGCCATTGTTCCCGAATACGGGGCAAATTCATCGGCCACCCATTCCTGAACATTGCCAGCCATATCCATCACCCCATACGGACTGGCCCCTTGCGGATAGGCATTTACCGGCGTTGTTCGCCCCACTTTGTAATAGGTGTTCAGATTATCCGGAATCATCTCCGAACCCCACGGCCAGCGGCGGCCATCTGTTCCGCGTGCCGCTTTTTCCCATTCAGCTTCGGTGGGCAGGCGTTTTCCGGCCCATGTGCAATAATCGCGGGCGTTGTACCACGATACCATGGTCACCGGATGCAGCGCCGTACCGCGTGGAATTTTGCCGTCCTTCCAAGCCAGTGGCGGACGGTATTTTTTTGCCGCCACGAATTGTGCGTACTGCGCTTCAGTGACCGGATATTTATCGATGCGGTAAGCCTTGGTGCGCACCTGATGTGCGGGGCGGTTTTGCGCGTTGGTGCGCGGATCGTCGCTGCCCATGATAAACACACCGGCAGGAATGCTTATCATCCAGTTCACATCGCGCCACTGCTCATCATTCAATAAATCATGCGCCTCGCTGCGCGTATAGGTCTGTAAGCTTGCACCGTATTTTTCATTTGCCGCTTGCAAGGAGATTTCTTCACCAGCCGAGCGGATATGTTCGTGCATATCGCGAACATCGTAACCGGCTTTGCCGCGCATTTCGTCCATGCGCATCGAACCCAATTCCATAACATGCAAGGAGCCGCCAACCATGGCTGCGGTGACGCAAATAACCAGTGTGGCGCTCAACCAGCGTTTGCGCCGGCGTTTGTCCGACGCGGAAATAACGGGGCGTTTCACGGCTTGTGCGGAATCTCGGCGTCGTCTTCGGGGAGTGGTTCGGAATCGGCAACGCTGATCACACCGCGATCCCAGGATTGGCGCTTGCGAATAAGAATTTCACCAATGAAACCGCCGACAGCGCAAAATTCCATCTGTAAAATCACAAACACCACCCACAGCCCCCACGGCAGCAAATGCACGCCGTCCGGCAAGGCAACCGCATTGGAATGCTGATAGCTCCACAACATAACCAGCGCTGGCGGGAAATGTGCCAAATATTTACCGCCAAAGCCGTAAATCACGCCAATCACAATACCTGCCGCAACAGGCAAAACACTCATCGCCAAAACCCATGAAAAATCAAAGCCGGATATGCCGTTAAACCACTCCAAATGCACATCCAACAACAGCATGCCACCCTGAAAAACAAGCACACCGGCAACAAATGCCAGCACACCACGAATCCAATACGGTGCCCATGTGTATCCGATAATGCCGGCAGCCGGTTTTTTCGTTTTATTCATATCCGTAACACTCCTGAGAAGGCAAGTAAGACAGTGATTATCCCGTCGATTTAATGGCCAAGCAGTTTTTTCTGCTCGGCTTTGATGGTTTCGTCGAGATACCAATCGCGCACCCGCAGGCTGGAAAAATAACGGGCCAGCAAACGCCGCTTGGCTTCAGGTAAAAACGCATAAGACGGCATTTTGTATTTGGCTTTAAGGCGCGTCTTTAACATCGCTTGCGGATTTTCCGCAGAAAAATAACGAAACAACCAATCCTCGCTGCGCAACGAACCGATACCGTCCAGACTCGGGGCTGGCACCGTATTATAAAGGCTCTTGACCGACCAAATTTTATGGCAGTTACGGCACTGCAGGCTATGGTACAAATCGGAGCCTGCTTGGGTCAGCTGCGCATCGGCAGTGCTGTAATAGGGGAGGCTGTTATCCATCGTCTGGGCAGGCGTTTTAATCATCGATTGCACAATGGCGACCACAAGTGCTGCCGCAAAAAGAAGAATGACCGTATTGACTACGGTCACCCAGTTGATTCGCTCAAACATGCCTTACTGCTGTGCCCGGGCTGCGGCTTCTTTTTCTTCCAGCACCTCAACGCGTCGTTTTTCTTGGTCTGCGTTGACCTTTTGCGACTTAGCGAATTCCTCAGGAGTCATTTTATCCTTGTCGTTCTCATCGAAGACCAGATATTTAATATCCTCGTCAAACTGCTCATTCTGAGCCGCCCAGCGAATACCGAACACCACGCCAACAAGAATCGCTGCGCCACTAATCAACCAGATGTAAATTGTCCAACCATCTTGCAATTCAATTCCAAACATATTCAAACCTCCGCATAATCGAACCGGTAAGGTTCCCGAGCATTGTCCATTTAGAACAAAACGCCGTCAAGCAACTGCACTGCCGCAAATATAGACGCCGCAATCACCCCCAAGACAATCATCGCAAACAGCACTTTTTCACCTGTTTTTATTTTCTCATCACCTTTCGCAGAACGGAAAAAAGCCGCGATAATGCCGATAAATACGGCAATAGCGATCATCATAAACACAAAAATAGCTACGCTATAGCTATGACTGCGCATACTTTCAATGCCCAGATCAAAGCTTTGAGCGTTTTCTGCAGCAACGGCCAGCGATGCCATGAACAGCGGCGAAAGCAATATCGATATGAAATAGAACAGTGTACGCACGGGTAATCGGTCACCTTCCTTCAATTGCTGCGCAGCATAACCGATAGTTGTCGGTAACGGAATCATGTCTTTCATTTCATGCCGTTTTCAACAAAAAAAGCGCCACCCATGTGGGCAGCGCTTTTTTGTTCAGGTTCCGTTTAAGAAAACAGTCAGACTAAAATGTGTTCTTGCGCGGGTCTGGTGTTCCCTTTTTGTGGTTATCGACAAAGAAGCTGTAGAGAACCGGAACAAGCAAGGCAATCGAAGTAACCAGAACGCCTGCAATTAGTGGGTTGTCCAAATCAATCATCTATATCTCCTTTAATGTGCAATCGAGTGGTCTGGGCGCCAGCTAAAGTGCGGCAAACGCTTCACAGTAATAATGACGGCCAAACAGAAACCAATGAAATACCAGAAGGAAATCTCATAGCCCTTATCCCACCAAGGCTGCTTGGCAATCACTGTGCCATCCGCCTGAATGTTGAAGAAATTGGCTTTGACCACTTCCGGACCAATCACCGAATATTGTTCAAGATCAGCACCAGCGCGTTGCAATTCGATAATCTTCGGAGCAATCACACGCAATTGATCCAAATCAATCGGATGCTGTTCACGCTGGAAGGTGTACGGCGATTCAAAATGAACCAGCGAATCTTCGATCAGCGCCATCGCTTTGCTATTTGCTTCGTGATGGGTGATCTGGCGATCATTCATCACTTCCTGAACCATCGTACTGTTCATCAACGATACATAGTCCAGATAAATTGCCGCATTTGGCCGTTGCCCGTAAAGCGGAAATGTCAAAGCAATAGCTGTCGCGAAGGTCAGCAAAAGCAAGCCAATCACCGGCCTTGGTAACGGATTATTGTTTTCTGCAATACCGCCAAGACTCTCGCCTTCCCAAACATCCTTTGCAGCTTTGTTCTGATCCGCAGTGGTTAGTGAAAAAAGCGGATTATTAAATGTCCAACCCATGTTTATCCTCCCTTATTTCAAATTCAAGACAAAGTCGATGAGCATGCGAGCCTCGCTATCTGCGGCGGGAATCGGCACCTCAGGCGGATACACATGGGCACCCTCGGCATACTCTAAATAATGCTCATCCCATGCAGCCAGATCAATCGGCTTGCCATCAATATCCACATCGCCCCACAAATAATCATAGCGCGGCATAATAGAATGCGGCTGCACCAGACGCGGATTGAAGAAATGCATCACCATCCATTCACGCGATGAATTACGCGAACCGACATGCAACAGATCAGGTGCTTTACGATCCGAACCAAAAGTAGTCGGGCTCTCGCCGTTAAAGTCACCCACCAGCGGCGGACGGCCAAACGATTGCCAATCCTGCGTCTGCTCTGGCAGCAGGGTATGACACCACCAGCAACCTTCACGGACAAACATGGTTTTACCGGAACCGGCCAAGAATTGTTCATCGGCAGCCTTCAAGGTTGCATCAACATTCCAGCCCTTGGTCGCCGTTGCATATTCAATATAAGGCGTATCGTTAGCTGTACTACTGACAACAAAGACACCGCCCTTGGTCTCATCGGCCAAGCCGACTTTACCCAAATCAACCGATGCCTTCTGCACCGCATCGCCCAAGATATTATCGTGGGTCAGGCCACTGGGAAAATGTGTACCTGCGGGAAAGACATAAGCATCCGTCTTGTCGATCGCAGCACCCGTTGCCGGGTCCTTGGTCAGGGTCACTTTGATTGGTTTATCTTTACCCTGCAAAAACGGGTCATAATAGTTGAATCCCGTTTCCCAACCGTAGGTCAACTGTTTTTCCAATGCTGCCTTGGTCGAAGACCTCGACGAAATATCAAGCCCCGGCAAAATCACAGTAATGAACATCGAAAGGCTCAACGCAATGCCAAACATTATACATCCGATTCTATATTCTCTAAAAGCCACGGAATCTCCTCCCTTTTGCTAATTTATATTACTTAAATTTTTAACAAGGGGCCGACCGAAGTCGGCCCTTCATTATTAACGCGTGTAGGCAACTTCAGCAGGCTGACGTCCGACAGGCACTGGATCACCAGCACGTGCTGTCATAATCATATTGTACAGCCAAGTAATGTTACCGAAGAACACCATGGTGCCACCCAACCAACGCACGATCATGTACGGATGCTCGGCAATCACAACGTCCACATAAGGAACCTCGTAGATCTTAGCCGCGCCCTGAATCAGACCGGAAATGGTCATCGACACCCAATACAGCGAGAAGCCGATAAGCAGCATCCAGAAGTGGAAGTTAGCCAGCGATGCAGACCACAGCTTGCGGCGCAACAACACCTGCATGCCGTAATACACAGCAGCAGCCTCTGCGAAGGTGGAGAATCCGAGCAGTGCCAGATGGGCATGCGCCACAATCCAACCCGTGCCATGGATATACCAGTTAATTGCACGCGTCTGCTGGAAACCGCCCTGCATGTTCAGCGGAATAGCGAGCAGCACACCGGTAATGGTGAATTTAATCTCGATATTTTCGACAAACATCGCCCAGCGACCCTGCATAGTCAGCAACAGGTTACACACATAAGCAACAGCAGGCACCAGAATCAGCACGCCTTCCACAGATGCGAACGACTTCAGCCATTCCGGCAGCGGGGAACTCATCAGATGATGGGCAGCCGGTGTGGAATAGAACACCACAATCGACCAGAAGTGCAAATGACCCACACGATGCGAATACAACGGATTACCGGTGATCTTCGGCACGATGTAGTAGGTAATTGCTGCCGCCACAGGCGTAATCAGCAAACCGAGCACATTATGTGCAAACCACCATGTCATATAAGCTTCGTTCAAGCCTGTCAGATGGAGGAATTCCGGCATATTACCAATCAGGAACACAATCACCAACATTAACATACTGCCAGCGAAGAACCAGTTGGTGGTATAAATACCCTGTGTACGGCGATTAAGAATCGTCATCCACACATTCACACACCATGGAATCACCATGATAAATGCAATGTACAGATCGATCGGCCAGATGTGGTCGGAATACTCACGTCCGGAGGTAATGCCGGACCACAGCAACGCCAGAGCCAAACACAAACCAATATTATACAGCAGACAGTTCCAAACACCGAGCTTCTCAGACCACAGCTTGGTATTACCCAAAGCCGGGGTGATGTACATCATCGAAGCAGCAAATGCCATGGCAATCCAACCGAAAATCACAGCATGCACATGCACTTGGCGCATGTGCCCGAATTGCAGGGCGTACAAGCCGTGGAACATATCCGGAAAAGCGAGCTTGGCAGCATTAAACGAGCCAAGACCGGTTCCGATAATAAACCAGGCAATGGACGAAACAGCGAAGAAAATAGCCGCGCTGCCCTGAGGTATATCGTCTTCTTTAGCAAACAAATATTTCAGCATCTTTAAAAAGACCCCCTAAAAATTTTAGACTTGGATTTCAACAACTCAATACTCATCTTCATGTTCTTCGTCATGCTGGCCGGGCATCAACAGATACCAAGCAAACCACATGCTCGAAAAAGCAAGCGTAACACCCAGAATTGAAGCAATTGTACTCATTTTCTATTCCTCCTTCCGTAGGCCTTCAAGCAAAGCATGCTGCTTGAGAGCGGCGCCAAGAATGATGACAAACGCAAAACCGAAGATAAACATGATCCAGTCGGCAGTACCTTGGAAGGTACGGGGATCATACGGGTCCATAAACCACAGGCCGGCTTCGCCAAACGGCCCGCGACCCACAGCCAACAAGAATGCGGCAGTAAATACCGACCCGTTGCCCATGCCTGTCGTAAAGCCAGCCACAATCGTCAACCAGATTGAACTTTTCATTCAGCCCTCCTCTTCATTTACAAGTTCATATGAACTTTAGATTAATTCCCTTTAATAAAGTCGAAACCTTAGCCGCGCGCAACTGCATGTCAAGCGCCTTGATACGCGTTTAGCCCTTTTAACGAAAAACACTGGCAAAACACACATCGCAGCTTGCCCGAAACACCCCAACCCCTCATCATGCGCCGATGCGAGAGATTATAGTATACGGCATCAGCGGCATCGCTTCGCTGTTTATCTTCGGCTACACGGTGCATATGTTTGTTGGCGGACTGGTTAGCGAACAAACCGAAATCACACTCATTGCTATCGTCGTCATCGTTGCCGCCGCCGCCGAAATCTACCTGATTCGCGATGCCCTGCGCGGACGCGACCTGCGCTAGGCCGCCGAACACACTATTTATACTTGTCGAGCGCCTTAACCACCGCCATAAAATCATCTTCGTTAAACTGTTTGCGATGAAAAACATATTGCCGCTTAATACCGGTCGCATCCATACCGGTCAGGCCGAACGATTTACCGGCATGATCGGGGAAAAAACGGATATCCTTCATCAGCGATTCCGTCGCACCGCCTTTTAACTTCATACGCACGCGCTCACGATTAATGTCCAGCGCCACCGCCGCCTTCGGATGAATCAATAAACGCCGCATCACCCGCCCGCCGCCGACCATAAAAAAGAAACTGCCGAGAAACATCAGCCCGTA
>JAJRWP010000096.1 GCA_021545645.1 Zetaproteobacteria bacterium
CGGTGGGCATGGTGCGCACCTTTTTATCGGTCACCTTCCATTCTTCGCCGAGTTCAATCGTGTTGTTGTACGATTTGCTCATTTTGCGTCCGTCTAAGCCCGGCAGTTTGGATGCAGGCATCAGCAGCGATTCCGGCTCGGGAAACAGCGGTTGATCCGGCTTGCGGTACAAGTGATTAAAACGGCGCGCCACTTCGCGTGTCAATTCGACATGCGGCACCTGATCTTCGCCAACCGGAACCGCATCGGCGCGATACATCAAAATATCCGCCGATTGCAGCAGCGGATAACCGAGAAAACCGTAGGTTCCCAAATCTTTTTCGCGCAACTGTTCGATTTGATCCTTGTAGGTCGGCACGCGCTCCAACCACGGCAAGGGCGTGATGAATGAAAACAGCAAATGCAATTCGGCATGCTGCGGCACTTCGGATTGGATAAAAATCACGCACTTTTCCGGGTCGATACCGACCGCCAGCCAGTCAATCAACATATCCCAGATCGTCTGCTGAACGATGCCCGGATTGGCGTAATCGGTGGTCAAGGCATGCCAGTCGGCAGCAAAAAAGAAGCAGTGGTGCTCGTCTTGCAGCTTCAACCAGTTATCCAGCACGCCCTTTTTATGCCCCAGATGCAAACGCCCCGTAGGCCGCATGCCGGACAGAATACGCATGGTCTTGGCTGTTTTGTTCACGATTTATTCACCTTGGCGCTCACGTGGCTTCACTCCCGAAATAGTATGCCCCGATGCTGGCATGCACGCAGCCAAATGCAAAATGGATGATTTGCCGGATATTTCCGGCGGCAAGCGGCTGATTCTGGCTATATACGTTCAGAAGGATGGGAAATGGGTAAACTGTCCCTTTATTTATCTAGGGGTTAATCACTTTTTTCAGCATTTCCGACTGCTTTTCCATACTCTCATGAAATTCTTTCGTGCCTTTTTCAATAGATCGTAAATAGCCAACTACCCTAAGCCATTGAAAAATGCTCACTCTTGAAGCAAGTTTCTTTGCAGCCAATCTGAAATCACTCATGACGATATCAACTATGGCGTCTTGGTTATATACCAATTGGACATAACGCTTAGGGTCACTTTCACTCAGACCATCTAAATCAGCTTTAAATGTAAAAATCAATCGTCTAATAGAATTATCTAGCCTCGTTGCAAAAGAAGGGTCAACTTGAGCGAGAATTTTTACTGCTTCTATCGAGGTGTTTTGATTACTACCAAGATTTTCTTTTAGCTGACTTGCTAAGATCGCTCGCCAAGGTTCAAATTCTTCGATATTTGGGCGGTGGCCCCTAAAATGCTCTGTGCCACGGTCATAATCCTTCATATGCTTCCACGTCTGCAAAATAAAGAAAATGGATTTATTGTATATCCTAGAGTCTGATTTTCTGGCTGACACGTAATCGGATAGAGCCTTTAAGGCCCAGCCGACTACAACACCAGAAATGACTATGAGAACTTCGATAATCTTTACCCCCTCCCCTAACTATTTATTCCCTTGTTTCGGTATACCATAGCAAGGTTGACGCAGTGTAGGCAAGAACAGGTATGAAAAGCTGCTCACTTTTAGACTTCCTAGCTGTATATCACGTCGATATGGATTGTATTCATCTCTGGATACACGTAAGCAAAATCAACCTTATGGTGGCGATGCTGCCCCTAAAAGATCAGCCGCAATGCTATCGGCCAAGCCGAGGCCTTTTTCTGTTAGGTATAAGTGCTCAGGGGTCAGTTTCAGATGTTCTTGTTGTATCCACGGGGTTAATTCATTGCTAAACAGCGTTGCCAGATCGTTGGCGAAGCGTGCGTGAAACCATGCGCGCGAAATGCCGTTTGTGCGGCGCAGGCCAAGCCAGATGGCTTCGGCGGCGGCTTGTTTGCGTGATAATGTTTCCGAACTGTTGATGGCGCTTTGGGTTTCGCTGACGGCTTGCATATACGCTTCCGGCGAGCGTTTGTTGCTGTAGCGGGTGATGCCGCTGTTTGCATTGTCGGCGTTTTTTATATCCCATTTTCCGGCTGCGCCTGCGCCGATGCCGATATAGTCGTGATACAGCCAATATGCATCATTATGCATGCATTTTCGCTCTTTTTTTGCAAAATTTGATATTTCGTAGGCTATATATGCGTTTTTTTTCAACTTTTGACGCGTTTTCCATAGAAAATCGAGTGATTTATCGTCTTCCGGCAATAAAAGTGGCGATTTCTTGTGCCGAACGGCCAATTCCGTGTGCGCCTCGACGGTCAGTTGATAGCAAGACAAGTGCTCCGGCGACAGCGCAATCGCGGTATGCAAATTCGCCAGCCATGCATCCATCGTCTGCTTTGGCAGGCCGTACATCAAATCGAGATTGATATTGTCGAAACCGGCAGCGCGGGCCAGCGCAAAGGCACGCTTCGCCTCCTCGCCGCTGTGAACGCGTTCCAACCACGTCAATTCCGCATCATCGAAGCTCTGCACACCGATAGACAGGCGATTGATACCAGCCGTCCGGTAAGCGGCAAAGCGCGCCGCTTCCACTGTGCCGGGATTGGCCTCTAGGGTGATTTCCACACCGTCGGCAAAGCCGAACAAGCATTGCGTATTGCGAATCACTGCCTCAATCAGCGTTGCTGGTGCAAGCGAAGGCGTGCCGCCACCGAAAAAAACCGAATGAATGCGCCGGTTTGCAAAGGATTCGTGCGCCGCCCAATGCGCCAGCTCGGCAAGCAACGCTTGTTGGTACGCTTCCCACAGCGGGGCATTGCGGACATGCGAATTGAAATCGCAATAGGCGCATTTGTGAATGCAGAACGGCACATGCACATAAAGATGCAGCGGCTTTTCAGTGGATTGACGGGGCATGCGCGGTTTTATGCAGGACAAATCTATTGCCGCACAGTGTTATTGCAGCACGATTTCGTAGCGGGACGGGTCCAGTTTTTCGTCGCTGTTCAAAACAATCTCTTTTTTCAGAAAACGTTCAAGCGCACTGACGCTTTCGCTATCCTCGCCAAGCAAGCGGTCGATAATCGACGGATGGGCAACAATCATCAGCGCATTGCACGGATACGCGCGCGCTTCGGCCACCACTTCACGGAAAATCTGGTGGCAAATGGTGATTTCGCTACGAATATGCCCAATCCCGCCGCAATGCGGGCATTCGCCGAGCAGCGTGCGGCCAAGCGATTCGCGGGTGCGTTTGCGGGTCATTTCCACCAAACCGAGATCGGACAGGTGAACGATATGCGTTTTGGCATGATCGCGCGCCAGTGCCTCTTCCAGCACCTCCAGTAGGCGTTTCTTATTTTCCTCCTCCTGCATGTCGATAAAATCGACGACAATAATGCCGCCGAGATTGCGCAGGCGAAGCTGATGCACGATTTCATGCACCGCTTCCAGATTGGTCTTGAAACTGGTCTCCTCCATCGTGCGCGAACCGGTAAACGAACCGGAATTCACATCAATGGCAATCAGCGCCTCGGTTTGGTCGATAACGATATGGCCGCCGGATTTCAATTTGACGCGCCGCTTCAAAGCGCGGTCGATTTCCTCCTCGACACCGTACACATCGAAAATAGGCCGCTCGCCCGGATAATAATACAGCCGATCGGCCACTTCCGGCATAAAACGCTTGGCAAACGACTGCATGCGTTCGTAGGCATCGCGCGAATCGACATGGATTTTCTCGACATCGACATCGACAAAATCGCGCATCATGCGTAAATACAGGTTCAATTCCTTATGCACCAAGGATGCGGGGGCGGCATGTTTCAAGCGCTCCTCAATATCGGCCCACATGCGCAGCAGAAACTCCAAGTCCTGTTTTAACTCGCCAAGCGTCCGCCCTTCGGCCACCGTGCGGACAATCAAACCGCCGCCTTCCGGTTTGATGTCGTTGGCCACGTCAAGCAGCCGATTGCGTTCGTCGGCATCCTCGATGCGATGCGCGATGCCGATATGATCGTGACCGGGAAGATAAACCAAATAACGCCCGGCGAGACTGACCAAGGAGGTTAAACGCGGGCCTTTGGAGGCAATCGGCTCCTTGGAAACCTGCACGGTCAACTGCTGATTCTCGCGAATCAGCGTCGAAATATCGGGAAACTGCCGTTGCGCCGATGCTGTTTCATGATTCGATTCTGTTTCGCGATTGGATGCAATAGCTTCTTCATCGGCATCCCGGCTGGTTTGCTCTTCGCTAACCTCGGCCTCGGGTCGGGCAATATCACCGGCATACAAAAAACCCGCTCGCGCCATGCCAATATCGACAAACGATGCTTGAATGCCCGGCAATACGCGTTGCACCCGCCCGCTGTAGATGTTGCCGCGCAGACCGCGTTCGCGTTCGCGTTCGATATAGACTTCTTCCGCCAGACCATTTTCGATACGCGCAACGCGTGTTTCAAAGGGCGTGACATTGACCAACAATTCAATACTCATCTGTGGTGACCTCTTTCAATAGCGATAGGGTGACATGCACGGGCAAGCCGATAACATTATCCAGCGGGCCATCCACGGAACGGACAAAACTGGCCGCACCGCCCTGAATTTCGTAAGCACCGGCCTTGTCCATCACCTCGTTATGCGCCAGATAAGCGGTGATTTGCGCATGCGAAAGCGCACAAAAACAAACCTCGGTGCGTGCGTATCGATGCACAAAAACACCGTTCATTCCAACACAAACACCGGTAAAAACATCATGCCGACTGCCGGCAAGCGCCTGCAACATTTGATACGCGTGTTGTTTATCGCGCGGCTGGCCAAGCGCTTTGCCGTCCAACGCAACCAGCGTATCGGCGGCAATCACCGGACGATCCTCGGCTGCAAGCGCGCGCGCTTTGGCCTGCGCCAACCGTTGCACAGCCAAAAGTACATCTTCATTCGGCAAAAGGGTTTCATCAATATCTACCGGGCGCACGTCCACAGTCAGTCCGGCGGACTGCAAAAGATGCAGCCGTCGCGGCGATTTCGAGGCAAGAAGCACATGCATGCGCGGATGTTAGAGTATTTACCCGTGCCTGTTGAGTGAATCCTACCGGCAACACGGCAGGGAAACGTTTACCGGCCTGTTTCATTTCAGTCTGTTTTGTTTTTTCGCTCTGTTTCATTTTAAATGGCAAGCAAGTAATATGCGCGCCCCGGCAGAAATCCAACGCACCCTTAGCTCAGCTGGATAGAGCATACGCCTCCGAAGCGTAAGGCCAGTGGTTCGAATCCACTAGGGTGCACCATTTTATCATTGAGACCTGCTTACACTGATTTTTGCGTCTTTGGAGCCCTGTCTCGCGGAATTTCAGACGATAGACACAACAAATCAACTGCGGCCGGATGACAAATGCAGCATGGCCACGCCGGTAATGATCAGCGTGATTGCAGCGAGTTTTATCACCGTGGCAGCCTCACGGAAGAAAACAACACCGATCAGCGCAATCAGCGCCGTACCGATACCGGCCCAGACAGCGTAGGCCGTACCCAACTCAATACGCCTGAGACTGAGCGTCATAGCAGCCAACGAAGACAGATAAAACACCGCCATCAAAACCGAAGGCGTCACGCGGGTAAACCCCTCGGATAATTTCATGCATAAAGTACCTGCGACTTCCAACACGATGGCCAGAATCAGCCACAGCCAAGCTGCTGTGACACTCATTTCACACCCTTTCGCTTCAAAAGAACCACCCGCCATCATCCAAATCATCCTTGCAGCGGGCGATTTGCGCACGATAACGTGCGGCACGGCGTTCTACTTTGTGCGCGACTTTGATTAGCCACGGTTTTCGATTGAAGGTTTTGCGCTTAAAGCCGCCATGGCCTTCGTGGTAGGCCAAGTATTGATGGTAGGCATCCCATTTCGAGATGCCGAGGGTGGTATGCGAGTAATTGACGTACCAGCCGATAAAATCGGTGACATCCTCGAAATCATCGCGATCCGCACCGGAATTTCCGGTTTTCTGCATATACCAGTCCCACGTTGAATCCTTGACCTGCGCATAGCCGTAGGCCGAAGACTTGCGACCCCAGGGAATAAAACCGAGCAAGGTATCCTTGGGCGCTTTGGCCTTGGCGCGAAAACGCGATTCTTGCCAGATAATTGCCAATTGCACATGCACCGGCACACCCCATTTTTTATAGGCATCGTTGGCATCTTCAAACCAACCGCCTTTTTCATGGAAAATCGCACAAGCATCGCCCAACTTCTGCGGCGGCGTACTGGCACAACCGCCAATCAGCAACACCAGCAAACAAATTCCAAGCCTTCGTTTCATCAACATTCGCATATCGAAAAACCTACCACTGAGACCGGATTGAAGGGTGTTGGCTTTAACCCCGTTTGAAGCTGTGCCGGAACGGGTGTGTGCGAAACGGATTAAGCGCAATATGTTGCGCCCGTTTCGCATGTGCACGGGCCGGGAATTCACAGCTTCGCCGGGCGACCTTCTTTGCTTCTTTCTTGGTCGCCCAAGAAAGAAGAACGCCCGTTAAACTGAAACGGGTCACATCAACACCCGCTCAACCCCGCCATTCTTCACCTTGCTGACAAACGCATCCTGCCAACCCTCGCCGTGCAGATTTTTGGCAAGTTCAACGACGATATAATCCGCCTCGACACTTGTTTCTCCCTCCAAGCGCGATAAACCCTGCAAACACGACGGGCAAGAAGTAAGAATTTTCTGCTGGCCTTCGCCTTCAAGTTTGGCCTTCGCTTTAGCCATTTCTTCTTCCTTGCGGGCGCGGATTTTTCCGGCAATGGCAGGTGACGCGACAGCCAGCGTTCCGGCCTCGCCACAGCACTCGGCGGATTCCACCGCAGCCGCGCCGAGCAGCGCATCAATCGCCGCTTCCGAACCATGATGTTTCAATGGCGTATGACACGGCTCGTGATACAGGTATTGCGCGCCGCTTAAGCCCTCTGCTTTCACGCCTTGTGCCATCAGGTATTCGTGAATATCAATCAGCGGTGCATCCGGAAACACCTGCTCCAACTGGTATTTGGTCAATTGATCGTAGCAAGTACCACAGGAAACAATCACCGCCTCGAAATCAAGGTAGGAAAGCGCGGTTTTCAGACGGTGAAACAGCACCCGGTTGTCGTAGGTGATTTGATCGCCGCGCTGATGGTCGCCGCTGGCCGTGCTCGGATAACCGCAACACAAATACGACGGCGGCAGCACCACATTCAAACCCAAATCGTAGAGCATCGCCTGCGTGGCTAAACCAACCTGCGAAAACAGCCGCTCCGAACCGCAGCCGGGAAAATAAAACACCGCCCGCCCGTTGGCCTTGAGCGGATCGCGCAAAATTGGAATTTCGTTTTTATTGCGTCCGTCGATACCGAGCATGGAGCGCGCCGTATCCAGCGGCAATTCGGGCAGTGGCCGTTCGACAAAATTAATCACCTGCGCCGAAATTCCAGTCAGATTGCGTTTCGCCGCCGGTATTTCTTGAATCAAGCCAAGTGCTTTCGCCGCCTTGTGCAGCAGGCGATGCGCCGCATAACCCCAAGCAATCACCGTTTTGCGCATCAAACGCACCGCATCGGGATTTTTGGCAATCAGAAACAGCAGCGACAACTGCGAACCGAGATTAAATTTCGCCTGCCCTTTATCCTTCAAAATCGCCCGCATGCGCTCCGTCACCATGCCGAAATCAATATCCACCGGGCACGGCGCTTCGCATTTGTGGCAAATCGTGCAGTGATCGGCGACATCGCCAAGCCCGGCGAATTGCTCGAAGGAAATACCGCTGCCTGTCTGTGATTCGTAGAGGAATGCTTCGATAATCGCACCGGTCGCCTGAATCTTGTTGCGCGGCGAATACAGCATCGACGAACGCGGAAAATGCGTGTTGCATACCGGCTTGCACTTGCCGCAACGCAGGCACGGCGAAATTTCTTCGGATAGCGCCGTTAAATCGGCAGCTTCGAGAATCACCGCCTCCATTTCCAACAAATTGAAGCTGGGCGTGTAGGTAAAGGTCAAATCGACGCCGGGCATCAGTTTATCGCGGTTGAACAAGCCGTTCGGATCGACGCGCTGCTTGTAATCGGCCATTTCTTCCAGATATTCGGGACGCATAAACGCCAGCTTGGTGATGCCGATGCCATGCTCGCCGGAAATCACCCCGCCAAGCTCAACAGCCTTGGCCATGAACTGCTCCACGGCATGATGCGCCCGCTGCATCATCATATAATCATTGGAATTGACCGGCACATTGGTATGCACATTGCCGTCGCCGGCATGCATGTGCGTGGCGATAACGATACGCCGTGAAAGCGCTTGTTCGTGGCATTTTTTCACTTCGTTTTGCAAGGCTTCGTGACCGCGCAGCAAATCCATCAGCGGCGCTTCCACCTCGGTTCGGTAGGAAATACGCAAGGCCCCGCGTTGAATCACCCGAAACAGCGTTTCATCGGCTTCAAACAGCACATCATCGGGCAATACACATTGACCACTCGCAGCATCCAGCCCGTCCAGATATGCCTGCCAGCGTCCGCGCGCCGCCTCGACAATTTCCAGACAAGCACGCAGTTTATCGCTCAAATAATCGCCGCTTTCGACCATTAATTCTTCGCGGATTTTCGGATCTCCCGCTGCAATATCCGCCAGCAACTTATGCAGGTGTTCGCCGATGCCATCCAGTGCTTCCACTTTGTTGGCAATCGAATTTTCGATATTCAGATGCTCGATAAAATCGTTGTATTCGGACAAATAATGCAGTGGAATCACCACATCCTCGTTGAGTTTAAAAGCGCGTGTATGCCGGGCAATCGCCGCCATGCTGCCGCGCACTTCCCAAAAGCTTTTGCGGTCCGCCGCCTGCACGGCAACAAACCCTTCGCCGTTGCCATTCGATGCAATACGGCAAATATCCGAACAGGCTTTGGCCACGGCACGTTTATTATTCCCGGACACATCAATCAACAATACCACACGCGGCTGCTCGCGGCGTGTGGCCTTCGATTTATAAGCGGTGGCTTTGACGTATTTCTCGTCGAAATGTTCCAAGCCTTCAAGATGCACACCGTCCGCCGCATCGACATGCTCTTTGATGCCGACCATGGCGCGCGTCGCATCGCGCAATTCCTGCCCGAAAAACTCGCAGCACACGGTATGCGTGTATTTATACGGCTCGTGCAGCACAAACGTCGCCTCGGTGATAAATCCGTCCACGCCTTCTTTTTGCACACCGGGCAGGCCGCCAAGCGCCTTGCGTGTGACATCCTTGCCCAAACCTTCGCGGCGAAATACCGAACCGGGCACAATCAACTCTTCAACCGCGCCGATTTGCGCACCTGTTTTAGCATCCGTGCGGGTGAGCGTAAAACGCGCCTCGCCCTTGGCTGGAATGCGCCCCATATTGTGTTCTTGACGTTCCACCAGCAGCCAATTCCCATCCGGTGTGACCATTTTCCACGCCAGCAAGTTATCGACGCAAGTACCCCAAATCACCGCATGCTTGCCACCGGCATTGGAAGCGACATTGCCGCCAATCGTACATGCCCACAGGCTAGTCGGATCGGTGGCAAACACATGTGGCCGTGATTTTTCCATCACCTTGCCGGTCACTGCACCGGCCTGCGCGCGAATCGTCTGCACACGCTTACCGTTGCCAATATCGCGTGCTTCAATTTCACCGATGCCGTCCAGCTTCTCGACATTAATCATCACCGCATCGGCATGCAGCGGAACGGAACCGCCGCACAAGCCGGTACCGCCGCCGCGCGGAATCACTGTCATGCCCAATTCGCGCGCCGTATTAATCAATCCCGGCAATTCTTCGGGCGTATCGGGCGTGAGTACGCAAAACGGATGCTCCTGCCGCCAGTCGGTGGCATCGGTAGCATGATGGGTCAGTGTGTAGGCATCGAAATGCACATTGTTGCGATGCGTATGGCGGGCGAATTTTTTCAGCGCCTGTTTGCGTTTATCCGGTGTGCTTTTGAACCAATCGGCCAGTTCATCGAGCATGTCATGCGTGGCCGCGACGATGCGCAGCACCCGTTCGTCGTTATCGGCACTGGCTTCGATACGGCTTAGACGATCCGCATGCAGGGCCTGCATGGCTTGCAGGCGTTTGCGGTTTTTCAACAAATCGTTTTTCAGGAATACATTGCGCGAAATGACCCATACATCACCGAGAATCTCGAATAATTTGCGCGCCGAACGGCCAGTGCGCCGTTTTTTGCGCAAGGCATTCAAATCGTCCCACGCCTGCGCATTGAGAAAGCGCAACACGATTTCACGATCCGAATAAGACGTGTAATTATATGGAATCTCACGGATATTCTCGTTGCCGCCGTTTTCGTTACAACTCTTTTCAGCCGTGTTTTCGCTGCTATTCTCGCGCTGCTTACTGTCGCTCAAAGTCTCTCCATCATGCACAGAATCAGCGCATTGTAACCAAGCCGAATGAAGAAACCATAAATGCCTTAAAAACACCCGGCGCTTCGTTCAAGTCACGCCAAGCAAGCCTTTTAATCAGCCCGGCTCATCAGGCCATTGCAATCAAGCCGCCTTGCGCAAGGTATCGACGAACTGGCGAATGCCGTTTTGCACATCTTCGGTGCGCTTGGCCATCGAACTGGCCACATCAATCATGTCATCCGAAGATTTATCGACATTTTCCGCCGACGTCGCCACATCGCCGACCGATGTGCGTGCTTCACCCATGCTCACATCCGCCTGCTGTGCTGCTTGCGAAATTTCCCGGCTGGCCAGCGATTGCTGATCCATCGCTTCGGCCACTGCCGATGTGAAGGTATTGATTTCACTGATTGTTTCGCTGATTTTGGCAATGGCTTTGTTCACATCGCGGCTTTCGCTCTGGATACCTTCCACCTGCCGCCGAATTTGCTCCGTGGCTTGCGAGGTTTGGCTGGCCAATTCTTTCACCTCACCGGCGACCACGGAAAATCCGCGTCCGGCTTCACCGGCTCTGGCCGCTTCGATGCTGGCATTAAGCGCCAGCAGATTGGTCTGCTCGGCAATATCGGAAATCGCCCCGACAATGGAGCCGACTTCATCAGCCACCTTGGTCAAGCGTTCCATCATTTCAGTTGCCGATTCGGCCTCATCCACCGCCTGTGCGGATTTTTGCTGCGTATCCGATACCTGACGCGATACCTCGCTAATCGACATCGACATCTGCTCAATCGCCGCCGCCGTGCTGTTCACATGCGCGCCACCATTTTCAACGCTATGCAAGGCATTTTCGCTCTGCGCCGCCAGCGAGTGGGAAATCGCATCCATTTCCTTGGCCGAACCACTTACCTGCTGCACTTCGGTGGCCAGCGCTTCAATCAATGAACCGACATTGCTTTCAAAGGCATCGGCCAGTTGCGCCTCGGCCTGCGCTTTTTCAACCGCAGCCTGCCGCTGATCGGCTTCGCGCTGTCGCGCCATGGCTTTGCCCTCGAACACCTCGAACTGAAGAATCGACTGCATGGTTTTCATATCATCGGCAATATCGCCCAGTTCGTCATGCGCATGCTTGACCGGCATCTGCGTATAATCGCCTTCGACAATACGCTGCATGCCCTGCACAATTTCCCGCAATGGGCGGAATGTTTTGTGTATCATCAACAGACCCAATATCAATGAAAACAACACACCCACGGCGGTCAATCCCACAGACATATAAAACATTCGCGACACATTGCGCTGCTCTTCGGCCAGAAGACCGCTAAGGCTTGTATCTATGGCGTCATACAAACCCAGCGCAGCGGCAATCGCCGTGCTTCCCTGATGGAAAAACTGTTGGCTGTTCAGTTGAATGCTTTGCGCATGCAATAGCTGCTCATCGACCTGGCGTAAAAACACATCGCTTGCTGCTTTTAACTTGCTCACTGGCGGTGATAAAACACTTCCCAGACCCGGATTGTATGTCTCAATGACATGCACCGTTTCCTCCACCAGTCCGCCACGCACAGCCTCGGCCTGCACACTCAATTTGAGCAACTTATCACGTTGCGCAGAGCTGATACTGCCTGTTGCCGCAATACCTGCACCGAGTCCGCGTATGCGTCCGAGATATTCATTCAATTCCGGAATACCTTCGGCCATGTATTCACCCAAATGGATAACAGCCAGCGACGGGTCGCTGACAATTCGGCTTTGGTGATAAATACTGCTGGAAAGCGCAATCAATTGATTGATAAGGTTTGAATGCTGGGTGAAACTTTGTCCGGCAGAGCTGTGTTTCCAGTTGTCTTTCAATGCCGCCCAACCACGCTGAATTTTTTGCGCCTCAGATTTCAAGCCCTGCATCGACGATTGATCCGTATGCCTCACCAATGCATTCATTGCTGCGTCAATTTTCTGTTCCAGCGATGTCAGTTTTTCGCCATTGTTTTTATTGCCGTTCAACCATGCATTGCCCAGACCGCGATGCTGTGGCAACACCTCAAGCACCTGCCGCACCGAAGAAATCAGCGGCACAGCCTCGACACGTAAATCGGCAGCCTGTTTTTCCTGATAAAGCGACATGCCAAACAAACCACCAAGAACACAAAGCCCGACAATGGAAATAATCGTTGATGCCAGCATAACGGTTCTGAGTTTCAACCGCTTAAACCAGCTAACCTTCACCGTGGATGGAAAACTGACCTTACCCGCATTCACATTCTGGTAAAGTCTCGCGGCAGCATCAATTTGTTCCTGTGTTGGCGTCGAACGCACGGAAAGATAACCGGAAATATTGCCTTGTTTATCATATTCCGGCGAAACATTGGCCATCACCCAATAATAATCGCCATTTGCACAGCGGTTTTTGACAAGACCTGTCCATGGCATGCCAACACTCAAGGTGTCCCACAAATCCTGAAATGCCGCCTCCGGCATATCGGGATGGCGCACAATATTATGTGCTTTTCCTTTCAAATCATCCATGCTGTAACCGGCAATTTCGCAGAATGCCTTGTTGGCATAGAGGATACGCCCTTTCAAATCGGTGCGCGAAACCAGAATATCATCCGCCTTCATTTTGTGTTCGGTCTGGGTAACAGGTTGATTATTGCGCATGGTTTTCCCTCGTCTTGGTGATTTTAAGCCATAAAACGACCAATCCCATAAAGAAAGATATGTGCCAATTGCATGTTTCAAATCAAATGCTGCGCCAAACCATGCCCTGCACGCTGTTTGGCGGGCCTTTCGGATGTGCGGCTATTCTGGCAAAATCGGGGCATGATCAAATTATCCAATCGCGTTCAACAGGTTCAACCTTCCGCCACCCTCGCCATCACCGCCAAAGCCGCCGAACTTCGTGCTGCCGGGAAAAACATCATCTCACTGTCCGTCGGCGAACCGGATTTCGAAACACCGCAAGCAGCACGCCAGGCAGGCATCGAAGCCATCAACTCAGGTTTCACCCGCTATACCGCCGTGCCGGGCATCCCGGAATTGCGTCAGGCCATTGCCGATAAATTCCGCCGTGACAACGGTCTGGACTACGAAGCTGCGGATATTCTTGTCTCGACCGGCGGCAAGCAGTGCATTTTCAATCTGCTGCTGGCGCTGATAAACAGCGGCGACGAAGCAATTATTCCCGCGCCGTACTGGGTTTCCTACCCGGATATGGTATTGCTTGCCGAAGGCATGCCGGTGATTGTGAATACCAGCGCCGATGCCGATTTCAAATTGACTGCCGCGCAGCTTGAGCAAGCAATTACCCCGAAAACACGCTTGCTATTCCTCAATTCGCCGTCCAATCCGACCGGCATGGCCTATTCGCACGACGATCTGGCAGCACTCGGCGAAGTGATTCGCAAATACCCGGACATCATCGTCGCCACCGACGATATGTACGAAAAAATCGTCTTCGACGGCAAGCAATTCGCCACTTTCGCGCAGGTCAACCCCGATCTGAAGGAACAAACCGTCACCTTGAACGGTGTTTCCAAAGCTTATTGCATGACCGGCTGGCGTATCGGTTTTTGCGCCGGGCCACGCGAATTAATCAAGGCGATGAGCAAAATTCAGGGCCAATCCACCTCCAATGCCTCGTCGATTTCGCAAAAAGCGGCACTGGCAGCACTCACCGGCCCCACCGATGCACTGCAAGAAATGGTACGCACCTACGAAACTCGCCGCACGTGGCTGGTTGATGCCATCAACGCCATTCCCGGCATGCACAGCATCGTGCCCGATGGCGCATTTTATGTGTTTCCATCGGTTGCCGGTTGGTTGGGTAAAACAACATCCTCCGGTCTCGAATTAAACGACGATGTGGCTGTTTGCCAATGGTTGCTCGAAGAAGCCGGTGTGGCGCTGGTCCCCGGCACAGCATTCGGATCGCCCGGTCATGTGCGTTTTTCCTATGCTGTTTCGCAAGCCACACTGGAAGATGCGATTTCCCGCATCGCCAAAGCTGCGGCGCAACTGAGTTAGGCGCACGGCTATTTCTACGCAGAAACGCATACCCATCGTCGTTTATTACGACGGCGCATGCGAAAAATGCGTCAAAGACCGTGAAAACTACGAACGTATGGCCGGTGCTGCGGGCCGCGACGTACACTGGTTCGACATCACTGATCGGGAAGATGAATTAACTGCCCTCGGCATTGATCCACAATTGGCATTGACCGAATTGCACGTCCGCGACGAGCAGGGACATATCATTTCCGAACTGGCCGCTTACATTCTGCTCATGCGCCGCGTGCCGCGTCTGAAACTGCTGGCATGGCTAATCGCACTGCCGGTTATTCGTCCGCTGCTCGCCGCGCTTTACCACGCCTCGGTGCTGCGTCGCCTGCGCCGCGACGGACGCTTGTAAAACAATATGTCAGTAAAAAGTGCAGGCAGCGAAACAACCCGCTAGCATCGCTTGCTGAACGAACCGGTGCATCCGGGAGGGGATAACCATGAAACGTACGAATCTGATGATGCTAACCGCCATACTGCTGCTCGGCAGCGGCTGCGCTACCCAGCACTACCAACGCCTGCAAGCACTCACCTACGGCGAGGTGCGCAATATGAGTTGTCAGGACATCAATTTGGAGATTGTTCGTGCGCGTACCTTCATCAAACAGTCGCGGCGGCATAACGATGAACTGACATTGCAGGATTTCACGGGTTTTGTCACCAGTCTCGGCATCGGCAATATTCTCGAATACAACGAAGCCATGAAAATCGCCAAAAAACGACTGCATCAACTGCAAATCGTGCATGGCAAACGCAAGTGCAAACCCACCGGAAAATAAACCGCGATTGTCTGATAACAGCTTAATTGAGGTCTGTCAGGGGCCGGAATGCAGCCAATGCGGCGGCCCGGAACTGCTCGCCGAGTTGAATATGCTCGGTATCGCCGCGCAAGCCGGGCATTGCCAAGGACTGTGCCACGAAGCGCCGATGGTTCGCATCGGCGAACGCGCATTGGCCGATGCTTGTGTTGATAAAATTATCGCGCGATTGGCACAAGTTTAAAACAAGCGCCGAGAAAACCGTTAGCCGTTCAGCAGTTCCAGAAATGCATCCTCGGCCAGCACCGGCACGGCCAGTTCCTCCGCTTTAACCCGTTTGGAACCTGATTTTTCACCGGCAATCAGCGCCGTGGTTTTTGCCGAAACCGAAGAGGTCACCTTCGCCCCCAGTGCCTGCAAACGCTGCTTGGCTTCGCTTCGGCTCATCGCGCTCAAACTCCCGGTCAGCACATAGGTATGCCCGGCCAGTGGAAGCTGGCCGGCAAGCGCCTGCTCATCCGGCCATGCAATGCCCGCCGCACGCAAACGATCAATCACCTCGCGATTGTGCGCTTGCGCAAAAAAGGCCTGCACATGCGCGGCAACCACAGGCCCGACATCGGCCACGCTCTGTAAATCCTCATCCGAAGCGGCAAGCAGCGCCTCAAAACTGCCGAAATGCCGCGCCAACGAAGCCGCTGTCGCTTCGCCGACATCACGAATACCAAGCGCATAAATAAACCGTGCCAGCGTCGTCTGCTTACTGGACTCGATCGCAGCAATCAAATTGGCCGCCGATTTTTCACCCATGCGCGGTAACGCCGCCAGTTGATCGGCAGACAAGCGATACAAGCCATCGACATGCTGAATCAAACCGCTATCGACCAGTTGCTCGACCATTTTGCTGCCCAAACCGTCAATATTCATCGCCCGCCGCGACGCAAAATGCTTGATCGCCTCTTTCAACTGCGCCGTGCAAAACAAACCGCCCGAACAACGCGCCACCGCTTCACCTTCCACCTGCTCAATCGCCGAAGCACACACCGGACAGGCATCGGGCAGCTCAATGCGGCGCACATCTGCAGGCCGCGCTTCGATAAGCACCCGCACCACTTCGGGAATCACATCGCCCGCCCGCCGCAGCACCACAACATCGCCGATATGCACATCCTTGCGGCGAATTTCATCCATATTGTGCAGCGTTGCATTGCTGACCGTCACACCGCCCACCGCCACCGGCTGCAAACGCGCCACCGGCGTTATCGCACCGGTTCGCCCAACCTGAAAATCCACGTCGAGCAATGTCGTTTGCACCTCTTCGGCGGGAAATTTATGCGCAACCGCCCAGCGCGGTGAACGCGCTACCGCGCCCAATGCGTCGTGCAGGTCCAGTTCGTTCACTTTATAAACCACGCCATCAATCTCATAATCAAGACCAGCCCTGATCTCAAGCATGTGGTGGTAATGCGCAAGCAAGGCCTCGACATCATGCAACACCGCCACATCTTGTACCGGGAAACCCATCGCATGCATGCGCTGCAACAAATCGAACTGCGTTTCGGCCAAACCTTCGCCACCTGCACCAACACCGTAGGCAAAAAAGCCGAGCGGACGGCTGGCCGTAACCTTCGCATCCAGTTGCCTGAGCGAACCGGCAGCCGCATTGCGCGGATTGGCAAATTCTTTTTCGCCAGCCGCCTGCTGCGCACGATTGAGCGCTGCAAATGCAGCCTTGCCCATATACACCTCGCCGCGCACCTCCAGCAGCGCCGGAATATCATCGGTAATACCGTCGGCAGACAAACGCCACGGAATATCGGCAATCGTGCGGACATTATCGGTCACATCCTCGCCCGTGCGTCCGTCGCCGCGTGTTGCGGCCACCGTCAACACACCTTGTTCGTAGCGCAAATTGATGGCTAGGCCGTCGATTTTCGGCTCGGCGATATAGGAAAACGGCGTATCGTCAAGATGCTGGCGTAAGCGGCGGTCGAAATCGCGCAGTTCATCCGCAGAAAAGGCATTGGCTAGGGATAATAAGGCGATGCCGTGTTCTCTGGCGGCAAAGGTTTCACTCGGCGGCGCACCGACCAGCTGGCTCGGCGAATCGGCGGGAACCGGTTCGCCCAATTGCGCCTCCAAGGCTTGCAATTCGCGCAATTTTTCATCGTACTCGGCATCCGCAATAAGCGGTGCATCGAGGGTGTAATAACGGTAGTTGTGTTCCTTCAGTTCGACGCGCAGCGCCGCAATGCGGGTTTGCAGCGCGCTGCTCAACCCGCTGTCTTTTCCGTGAGCAATGTATGGATTGCTTTGAGTACTGTTTTGTCGGTCCATTCGACACCGCCGATTAAATGAAAACGCACCTCGCCGCTGCGGTCGATGAGAAAGGTCTCCGGATAACGGAATACGCCGTAGCGCCTAGCCACCGATGCATCCACATCGTGCACAACCTGAAAAGGAATATTGTATTCGCGCACAAAACTCACCAACTTGTTGCGATCCTTATCCACTGAAGCGGCAACAATCACCAAGCCCTGATCCTTGAGCCGTTTATACAACTCAATCATCGACGGCATTTCTTTGCGGCACGGCGGACACCACGTCGCCCAGAAATTGAGCAACACCACCTTGCCCTTGGGCAGATGCTGCTGCACCCCGGCCAAATCGGGCAAACTAAAATCGGGTGCTACATTTCCTTCAACCACCTTCCCGGAAGGTGCGGGCAGCAGCATCCAAGCCGCCGCTACAATACCGCCAAACACAGCCCCCATAATCAACCAGCGTTTCAGCATGTTGCACCCTCCAGAGCTGCATGTAGTTCATCGAAACCAACACGATGCTGAAACCGCTTTTCGCCATTAATCAGCAACACCGGAACATCGTTGCCGTAGCGCACCAGCAACGCCTTATCGCGATCGACATCGACCACTTCCCAAGTGCATAGACCTTGGGCTGCAGCTTGTTCGACAACGCTTTTTGCATCATCGCACAAACAGCACTGACGACGACTCATCAATTGCAGATGCGCCACACGCGGTTTTTGCTGCGCCATCATTGCTCCGGCATACGCGGCAAGCGCAATACCACAAACACAGTGCTGCCATGACGATCGAGCAATAACTGCAACACTTCCTGCTCCTTGATAGCGGCAACAAGCTTCTGGAACTGCTGGACATCCTTCACCGCACGGCGATTCATCTGGAAAATCACATCACCGCGCTGAATACCAGCCGCCGCCGCAGGCGAACCTTTTTGCACCTGCCGCACCACCACACCCTGTTTAACACGGGTTTCCAGTGCCGCAGCGGTTTCTGCATCCAGATCGGCCAGTGCCAAGCCCAAACGAACCCGCGATTTATGCGGCGTGTTCGCTGCTGAAGCTGTTTCGGGCATTTTCTCGACCGTCACCACCTTGGTGATTGATTTTCCGTCGCGCATCAACACAAGTTTCACCTTGTCACCGGGTCGGTGGCTGGCTATTTTCATCGGTAATTCATTCACTTTTTTGATCGGCTTGCCATCCACGGCAACAATCACATCGCCAGCCTTAATGCCTGCTTTATCGGCTGCCGAAGCATTTTCCACCTGCCGAACCAGTGCCCCGTGCTTATTTTTCAGACCAAGCGCTTCCATGGTCGCTTTATCCACCCCGGCGATATACACACCAAGCCGGGCGCGCGTCACATGACCGGTCGCGCGCAATTCATCAATCACCGAGCTGGCCATATTAATAGGAATGGCAAAACCAATGCCGTTGTTGCCGCCGCTACGTGAATAAATCGCTGTATTGATACCGACGACTTCGCCTTTGTCGTTGAACAACGGGCCACCGGAATTGCCCGGATTAATCGCCGCATCCGTCTGAATGAAACTATCGTACGGGCCAGCGCCAATCACCCGCCCCTTGGCGGATACGATACCGGCAGTCACCGTCTGCTCCAAACCGAAGGGATTGCCAATCGCCACCACCCAATCGCCGACACGCAGCTTGTCTGAATCGCCCAAATGCACCGGATGCAGGCCGGTGGCCTTGATTTTCAACAAGCCGACATCGAGTTTTTCATCGGTGCCAATCACTTCGGCTTTGTATTCCTTGCCGTTTTTCAGCTTGACGACCACTTCGGACGCCTCTTGCACCACATGGTTGTTGGTGACCACATAACCATCGCTGGAAATAATAAAACCAGTTCCCAGCGCATGCCGTTCCTGCGGTGGCATGTTTTGGAAGAAGTCGTGAAAAAACTGATCAAACGGCGACCCGGGCGGAACCCCGAAACCGGGCGGCAATCCACGCTGCCCTTTGATGACTTGCGTGGTGCTGATATTGACCACGGCATCGGCTTGCTCGGCGGCAAGATCGGCAAAACTTCCGGGCATCGCTTGCGCCGAAAGCGGCATCAGAAAAGCAACAGTCATGTAAAGGGCAATCCATTGAGAAAAGACTCGGGGGGACAAACGGGATAATTTCACGCATCAAACTCCTTGGTTGGATTCAGAGGGCGTGATTTTGCGCACTGAAAGATGAAAAACAAATGAAAAAAACGGGGTTTTGAACATTTTATGCGCCACGCACCGGAATATCGACGGCTTTTGTGCAAATTCGCACAATGCGCGCCCCGCTCTTCTCTTGCAGATGGCCGCGCCTGAGCCAGAAAAACACGCCGAACATGCCGGCCAACGCACCGCCCGCCGCCAGCAATTCGGGATCACCCAGTTGCAAGCTCATCGCCATAGCGCGAACGCTAAAACCGAGAACAAAGAAACCGAGCATCGGCGCACCGTACAAACGTAGTGCTGCGCGCAGAAACTCGCCATCGGAAACCTCGACAATCACTTCATCGCCGATTTTCGCGCCCAGCGGATTAGCCACACGCATTTCCGCAAAGCGCTCGACCCAAGAACCAAGCGTTCCGCAAGCGCTTTTTCCGGCGCAATTGCCGCAGGCCGTCGCCCGCCGCCCACGCACCAGCGCCTCGCCCGCTTGCACATCCATCACCCAAACCGCCTGTTCCATTCACACCTCGTCATGCATGATCGCATCGTATCCACTGTCGGCCACATAGCGAAATGTTTACCGGCAGCACAGTCGTGGCGTAGGGTAAGGGTATTCGGGTCTGTTGACACTCATTTTTATTGAAGCGCAGCGCCCCGAATGCAGCCAAGCAAGGCGCGAGGAGAGAAGTTTGGTGAATCCAAATAAACGACGAGCAACGCCACATGGCCGCATTCGGGGCACTGCCCTGCGGGACGGGCTATTATTGCCCGCTGCTACGTTATTTCTCGCTGATGTGCATCAAGCACATGCCGCTCGAACTACCTTGCAGAACACAATAATAACCGCGTCGCTACAGTAAAAATGAGTGCCAACAGACCCATGATTAAAAACAGCCATGAATTCGACTATCTGATTATCGGCAGCGGTGCCGCCGGTCTTTTTGCCGCCAATAAACTGGCGGCACACGGCAGTGTTGCCGTCATCAACAAGGGCGAATTCTCCGAATCCAACACATGGTATGCACAGGGCGGTATCGCCGGTGTGATGGATGCCGCCGATTCCGTAGACAATCACATCGCCGATACCTTGCGCGCCGGTGCAGGCTTATGCCATGAAGATGTGGTCCGCGAAATTGTCGGCTGCGGTAAACGCATCATCGAAGAACTCATCGCCTACGGCACAGCATTCGATACCGAAGGCGAAACCCTGCATCTCAGCCACGAAGCCGCACACTCGCATCGCCGCATCGCGCATGCCAAAGATGCGACGGGGAAAGCCGTCGGCGAAGCACTGCTCGCACCGGTCACCGCCAATGCCAATATCACCTGTTTTCAGCAGCATATGGCCGTCGATGTTATCACCGCCCGCCATCTCGGCAGACGTATGCAAGAAGCGGATCGCTGTCTCGGCGCTTATGTGCTGAATCCGGCAGGTGAAGTGCTCAGAATAGCCGCCCGGCACACCATTATCGCCACCGGCGGCGCTGGCAAGGTCTATCGTTACACGTCCAATCCACATGTTGCCACCGGTGATGGCATCGCCATGGCATGGCGCGCCGGTTGCCCGGTGATGAATCTTGAATTCATCCAATTTCACCCCACATGCCTGTACAACCCCAGTGGCTCGACAACCCTGCTCACCGAAGCACTGCGCGGCGAAGGCGCACTGCTCACCGATGCCGATGGGCGCGCGTTCATGGCCGATTACGACGAACGTGGCGAACTTGCGCCGCGCGATATTGTTGCCCGCGCCATTGATTACGAAATGAAAAAACTCGGTTGCGACCACATGTATCTCGATATACGCCCGCTGGGCAGCGAGAAAATCGAAGCGCATTTCCCCAATATCCTCAAACGGCTGATCAAACTCGGCATCGATATACGTCAACAGCCCGTGCCGATTGTTCCGGCAGCGCATTATATGTGCGGCGGCGTGCAAACCGACATCGCCGGGCGCACGGCCATTCAAGGTCTTTATGCCATCGGCGAAACCGCCTGCACCGGTCTGCACGGGGCCAATCGATTGGCCAGCAATTCGCTGCTCGAATGCTTGGTGATGGCCGAACAGTGTGTCGATTTTATCGGCACACAGCCCAAAGAACCCTTACAGCACCTGCCCGCATGGGATGATAGCGGTGTCAAACCGGAAACCGAACGCGTACAAATCAAACAAAACTGGGAAGAAATCCGCGCCGCCATGTCCAATTACGTCGGCATCGTGCGTTCCGACGAACGCCTGCGCCGCGCCCGCCGCCGCTTGGCAATTATCCGCGAAGAAATCGCCGCCTACTACTGGCAACACCCGATTAGCCGCAACCTCATCGAATTGCGCAACCTGTCGCTGGTCGCCGATTTAATGGTTCGCGCCGCGCAGCAACGCAAAGAATCGCGCGGCCTGCACTACTCCACCGATCATCCCGACATGCTCGATAAAACAGAAGACACCATTCTCACCCCGGATTCGTGGTAATCGGCACGGAAATACGCTGCCTGCGCATTACCGTAAGCGGCCATGTGCAGGGCGTCTGCTTCCGTTACTGCACAAAACGAGAAGCCGATAAATTGGGCATCTGCGGCTGGGTACGCAATCTACCAAACGGCGATGTTGAAACACTCATCTGCGGCAATGAATCGCAACTCGCCGCCATGCAAGCCTATTTAGCGCACGGCCCTGAAGCTGCGCAAGTGAGCGGATGCCATGCCAATTCAAGCAATTTAACGCAACACCCCAAAACCTTCACTATCGCGCATTGACCCTAAAACCATCCTTCAATCAACTGATTTCCGAATGGCTAAATACAGCCAGTGCAGCCATTCAGGTGATCGGCTATAATAAAGCGATTCTAATCAGGTTGGGGGTCAATTATTGGCATGATAGTCGATAAAATAATTAGGCTCTAGACTAGCAGGATGATCTGCCTAGTCTGGAAAGATGTTAAAGAACAGTAAGTTAGGTGTTTATCATGTCAGAAAAATAATAGTGTGTTTTTGTGCGGACATTACAGCCAGTCAG
>JAJRWP010000008.1 GCA_021545645.1 Zetaproteobacteria bacterium
CAGTTCGCGGTTGGGGTTGAGTTTGAGCTTCACACCGAAATTGCGAATCGATTGCTTCGGTTCGATGAAGGTGCGGCCAATATAATGATTGCGAATCAGCCCCATCTGGAAAGGCAGTCCGGCAGCTTCGGCATAACCCATAGCCGGCGGTGTGCCGGAATCGGGTACGGGCACGACAATATCGGCTTCGACAGGTGATTCGCGGGCCAGTTCTTCGCCGATGCGGTAGCGGGCCTGATAGATATTGATGCCTTCGAGGGTGGAATCCGGGCGTGCGAAATAAACATATTCGAACACGCAAAAACGCGGCTCGACCTGCTCAAACAGTTGTACGCTATCCATGCGCCCTTCTTCGATAATGACCATTTCGCCGGGCCGCACATCGCGCACATAGGTAGCGCCAATCAAATCGAAAGCACAGGTCTCCGAGGATAGTACCCACGCATCGCCGAGTTTGCCGAGCACCAACGGGCGCAGCCCGTGACGGTCGCGCACGCCGACCAATCGTTTTTCGACCAGCACAAGCAGCGAAAAACCGCCGGTTAATTGTTTGACCGCTTCGGCGAGGCGTTCGCGCATGCTGTCGGCGCGACTTCTGGCCACCAGATGAATCAGAACCTCGGTATCCGAGGTGGATTGGAAAATGGAACCTGCTTTTTCCAACTCCTGACGCAATTCGGCGGCGTTGACGATATTGCCGTTGTGGCACATGGCAATGCCGCCGTGCGCGTATTCATAGGAAAACGGCTGGCAGTTGCGCAAGCCCGATGCGCCGGAGGTGGAATAACGCACATGGCCGATACAGCGCTGGCCTTTGAGTTTTTTGATATCCGATTTGCGGAAAATATCGGCAACCAAGCCGACACCGCGATGGCTGTTGAAAGCATGTCCGTCGGTGGACACAATGCCCGCCGATTCCTGCCCGCGATGCTGCTGCGCGTACAGGCCGAGGTAGGTCAGATTGGCCGCTTCCGGATGTTCGAACACGCCGAAAACGCCGCATTCATCGTGAAAATGGTCGTCGTTGCTTTGATCAATGCGTAGCTGATTGCCGGGCTGTTGAACATCAAGCCGTTGCGGGTTGTGCTGCGTTGTATTCACTGCATTTGCTTCCTGATGATGGATTCCAGTGCTTTTTTGTCTGGTATGGGAATATCGGCAATCGACTTGCTGATAGAACGCTCGGAAGCCGTCTTAGCCTTGCCCTGTCGGGAAAGTGGGTAACCTTCGGGAATGGCACGTCCGAGCAAATCACCCAATTGGATGGCGTAGGGCGTAAGCACGCTGTTTTTCAACCACGGTTTATCCGGTTTGGCGTAGCTTGTGTAGGCGAGAAAAAACAAGCCGATGAGCAGCAGGCCACGGGTTAGACCGAAAATCATGCCGAGGGTGCGGTCGGAGGCGGTGAGATCGGCCATATCGACCAGTTTGCGAATCAGCGTGCCGATTAAAGCGACCACCAGCATCACCGAAACGAATACCAGCCCGAAACCGGCCAGATTGGCGGCGGTGCTGTTCGGAATCCAGCCATGCACCAGATCGGCTGCCATGCCGGAAGCGCGTCCGGCAATAATAAATGCGGCGACAAGCCCGATTAGCGAGATAATTTCGCGCACGAAACCACGCCACAGCGACAGCACCATGGAGAAACCGGTAATGGCAAGCAACAGATAGTCGAATAAATTCAAGCAAGCCCCGCTTGTGCAGCTTCGGCCATATTACGCACGGCCTTGAGTTGTATTGCGCGTTTTGAATCGGGGGCGAGTGTAACAGCGACGTTTGCTTCCTGCACCCTTGCATGATTGTGCTTGGGTAACAGCAGTTGCGAAAAGCCGAGATTGGCGGCTTCGCGGGCGCGCGCTTCCGGTTGCCCGACCGGGCGGATTTCGCCGGTCAGTCCGACTTCACCGAAGGCCGCCATATTGGCTGGCATGGGGCGTTCCTGATAGGCGGAAATAATCGCCAGCATGACCGCAAGATCGGCGGCAGGCTCAAGAATACGCGCGCCGCCAACGACATTCACATACACATCCTGCTGTCCGAGCGGCAGGCCGATGCGTCGTTCTAAAACAGCGGTAAGCATGGCTACGCGGCCCGTGTCGAGGCCGACGGCACTGCGTTTGGAGGTTGCATAAACACTGGGTGCGACCAGAGCCTGCACCTCGACCAACAACGGGCGTGTACCCTCCATGCAGGCGAGAATTACCGAACCCGGCACATCGACGGCGCGTTCGGCAAGGAAAATCCGCGAGGCATCCTGAATGCCCATCAATCCGGCATCGCTCATTTCGAATACGCCGATTTCACCGGCCGGACCGAAACGGTTTTTCACGGCGCGCAGAATACGATGCGCATGACCACGATCGCCCTCGAAATAAATCACCGCATCGACCATATGTTCGAGAACACGCGGTCCGGCCAGAGAGCCGTCTTTGGTCACATGCCCGACCAACACCATCGCATGACCGCGTTGTTTGGCGCTTTGAATCAGGGCGGCGGCACAATCGCGCACCTGCGCTACCGTACCCGGCGCGCTGGTCAGCCTTGATGTGACGGTGGTTTGAATGGAATCGATAATCACGGTGGCCGGTTGGATTTCTTCGATGGTGGCGAGAATGGCTTCCAAATCGTTGCTGGCGGCGAGGTGAATGTTTGCATGTTCAACCTGAATGCGTTCGCCGCGTAGGCGTACTTGCTGCGTCGATTCTTCGCCGGTCACATAAAGCACGATGCCGTCGGCAGCGAGATGTTGTGAAGCTTGCAACAGCAGCGTTGATTTGCCGATACCCGGATCGCCGCCGATGAGAATCGCCGAACCGGGCACGAAACCTCCGCCAAGTACGCGATCAAGCTCCGGTAAGCCGCTGCTGCGGCGCGGGGCCTGACTGCTGTCGATATCGGTGATAGAAACCGCAGGCAACGGCGCGGCGGCGACACCGACACGCGAATTGACGGTTTGCACGGCTTGTTCGGAAATGCTGTTCCATGTACCGCAATCCGGACATTGTCCCGCCCATTTGCGATATTCTGCACCGCAGGACTGGCATACATAAACGCTTCTCGGTGCAGGTTTCTTTGTTGGAGGCTTTGCCATGCGCGTATATTAGCCGGATTTTTCGCAGGATGGCAGCGATGGATTTTCCACATCCGCAAGCCGTTCTTTATTGGCTTGACAAGATGAGCCGATTGCGTACATTTCGCGACCCGAATATCAGGGCGGTGCGGCCAAAAGGCAGTATCGCGCAAGGAGTAGAACATTGGCAAATCACGTTTCCGCAGCAAAGCGGGCCCGCCAGAGTGAAAAACGCCGTCTGAACAACCGCGCGCGTAAGGGTGCGATGCGTACTGCAATCAAGGCCGTTTTGCTTGCCGTTGAGGCAGAAGACAAAAAAGCAGCCGGTAAAGCGCTGGAAGAAGCAACGGTGCTTATTGATCGCGCTGGTCGCAAGGGTTTGATTCACAGCAATCAGGCATCGCGCCGCGTTTCACGCCTCACCGCAAAGGTGAAGGCTATTTCCGCTTAAGTAGCTGCATGTTTTAAGTTATTCGAAAACAAGCATTAAAAAAGCCCGCCATCCCGGCGGGCTTTTTTTTAGACCTGCTCCCTCAGGCCCAGGGATGTTCCGGAAAAATGCTTCGGGGCATTTATCCGGCACATACCTACCCTAGATCAGTCGTCCGCTTTGCCGTGTTTGGCATCATCGTTTTTGCCATTTTCTTCATCACCGACCGATAATTCATTTTTGGCCTTGGCTAGCCTCTTTTTACCAATGCCTTTGATATGCATCAAATCTTCTACCGTTTTGAACGGGCCGTATTCATTTCGATAGGCAACAATCTTGGCGGCTGTTTTTTTGCCGATGCCGTCGATTTTTTGCAGCTCTTTGGCTGTTGCTGTATTCACATTCACGGTATCGCCAGCCCATGCCGGGCCAACGGACATCAACACTGCAACAGTGATTACCAGTAACGCTTTCCTGAAATTCATTCTCTCCCTCCCGTATGTCATGGCCTAATAATTGCGCTTGCATGATTGCAAATCATTGTTTGCGGGCGAAATTTTACACTGTGAACCGTAAAGCGCATGTCCCATATTCATGGGACACGATTGCCATTTTTGTCCCATAAATATGGGACAAAGACCAAGCCTCTTAGGCGAAGGGGTTATTCAAAAGTCTTGGCAGGATGTTTCTTAAGTGATTGTTTTGTTTGATGTAATTTTTGATATAGGACTATTTATCAAGCTTTTTCCTACCCGGACACTCGTGCAGTTGAAATGTTTTCTTCATCGCTCTGAAACACGCCCATGTGCCGCACTCGCCGTCGGGTCGGTATGCCTTGCAAGGTTTTGACGTATCAGATAGACAGTGCCTTCATGTATCAAGCCATCTACATCACGGCCATCGTGGCCCTCTTTATCAGCCTGCTCCTGTATCGCAGGAACCGCCGCCGCAAGCTCGTCAAACGATTCAAAAGTTTCAATACTGTGTCGTTTCCCAACGGCACTGATGACCCGCTGAATGACCGTATTGAGTTCTTTATCAGTAAACGATGTGACGACTGAATCGCTGGTATTACGGGAATGAAGTGCCGTATCTTTCTCTGTTCCTTTTGTTTTCAGGGTAGCAAAAGGGTGCGAAATAAGGGGCAGTATCTGCTATTAAGTAACACCTTCCCGTTTGCGGGCGGGTCGTTAGTATCGTTTGTATGTTGGCCATCAAAAATTTATTGATTCTCGGTTGCGGTTATGTTGGCGAGAAGTTGGCGGTGGCATGTCTTGCTGAGGGTATGCGGGTGATCGCTACAACGCGTTGTGCAGAACGCGCGACGGTATTGCAACAACGTGGTGTTGAAGCGGTTGTTGCAGCTTCTCCGGCTGATTTGCCGGATGCGTTGTTGGAATCTGTAGATGCGGTGGTCGATTCGATTCCGCTAGCGCGAAATGAAGCGGCAATATTTGCCGTACAACCGTTGTGGTTGCCTGCAATAGCGGCAAAATTAACCGGCGTCCGCTGGGCGGGTTATTTATCCAGTACCGGTGTTTACGGCGATGCGGGCGGTGCATGGGTGGATGAATCGTTTGTCTGCAAGCCAAGCAGTGCGCGCGGTAAAGAGCGTTTGCGCGCCGAGGCAGCGTGGTTGAATTTGCCGCTGCCTGCCGAGGTGTTCCGCTTGGCTGGTATTTACGGGCCGGGGCGGAATATTCTTGAGCGGCTGAGAGCCGGTGATTACAAGGTGGTGGCTTGGCAGCCGCCGCATTTTTCTTCGCGTATTCATGTTGATGATATTGTCGCCGCATTATTGGCAGCGATGCGCAAACCGCGTGCCGGGCGTATTGTGAATGTGGCCGATGATATGCCGCTACCGCATGTCGATTATGTGATGCAAGTGGCGAACATGATTGGCGCGCCTGCGCCGTTGCGTCTGAGCCCTGACGAGGGCGAAAAACAGCTTTCGCAGGCGGCGTTAGGGTTTTTTAGAGACAATAAACGGGTCAGCAATCGCTTGCTGCACGATGAGCTGCTGGCTGAGCTTCGTTATCCCGATTTTAGCAGGGCAATTGCAGAATTATTGTGATGAAAATCGTATAAAATGGAATCAGTGAACGGATCTGCGGGTCCAGCGGCGGCTGCGAATTGCTTGTCGGCAAGTGATTTCATCCGGGTAATATTCCAACGACAGACGTTGCACGCGTCCCATGTTTAACTGGCCGACGAAATAGCCGTGACAGTCGTGCATGCAGGCGTATTTCGTTTCCATTGCAGAGCCTCCTTTATGGCATTTTCTCACCTGAAATGGATGCATATTTCATGCCCAAATCAGCAGGTAAATCATGAACATCAACATCAGCAGCGTGATAACATAAAGCAACCACGGGTTGTGCTGCGGACGGTGGTCGATGCATTCACTCTTTGCCATATTTATTCTATCGCGTCGATACGGGCGGGCTTGAGTATTTATTGCGGTTTATTCACTTGCGCTACAACGCTACTGCTTATTAGGGTGGTAAAATGAATGCGGACGAATTCCAGTTGCTTGCGGAGCGTGCCTATGCGGCGTTGCCGCAGCGGTTTATCGCGGCCATCGACAATGTGGTGGTGCTCACCGAGGATTTTCCCGATGCCGATGTGCAGCATGAGATGGCAACAGAGTCGACGTATGATTTACTCGGTCTATATCAGGGTTGGCCCTTGCCCGAGCGCGGCAGTACATATGCCGGGCATCCGCCGGATGTGATTCACTTGTACCGGCAGCCGATTCTTGCATGGTGTGCTGCGCATGGCGAGGATGTGGCGCAGTGCATTCGGCATGTATTGATCCATGAAATCGGCCATTACTTCGGTTTTTCCGATGCGCAGATGCAAGCCATCGAAGATGCCTAGCGGGCAAGTGTTTTTCTGAGTGCATTCATTGGTGCAAACACCCGGCGTGCGCTTTGAATGATGTCCTGTTAGCCTTTGGCGAATTTGAATATTGGAGGATTCCGTGGGTATTCTTGCTGGAAAAAAAGGTTTGATTCTTGGTATCGCCAACGATAAATCCATTGCTTGGGGTGTTACGCAGGCGTGCAAGCGCGAAGGTGCGGAGCTGGGATTCAACTATTTGGGCGATATGCTGGAGAAGCGTGTGCGTCCGTTGGCCGAATCGGTGGACGCAACGCTTATTGAGTCGTTGGATGTCAGCGATGATGCGCAGTTGGATGAGTTTTTCGGCAAAGTAGCGCAGCAATGGGGCAAGTTGGATTTCATGGTGCATTCGATTGCTTTTGCCAATAAGGATGCGTTGCGCAACCGTTTTTCGACTACATCGCGCGAAGATTTCCGCCTAGCACTGGATATTTCGGCATATTCGTTTGTCGCTTGTGCGCAGCGCGCTGCGCCATTGATGAATGCTGGCGGCAGTATGGTCACCATGACCTACTTGGGCGCTGAACGTACCGTGCCGGGATACAATGTGATGGGGGTAGCCAAAGCGGCGCTTGAAGCGTCCACCCGTTATTTGGCACAGGATTTGGGGCCGGATGGTATTCGTGTAAATGCAATTTCAGCCGGGCCGATTCGCACACTGGCGGCATCTGCAGTTGGCGATTTCCGCAAGTTGATGGAAAAAAGCGCGCGCGGCTCGATGTTGAAACGCAATGTCACGCAGGATGAAGTGGGCAATACCGCTGCATATCTGCTCTCCGATATGGCCTCCGGGGTAACCGGCGAAGTGCATTATGTCGATGCAGGCTTCCATATCGGGGTAGGCGACCCGGGAATCGAATAAACATGTCCGGCTCTTGCTTCGGGAAGATTTTTCGTGTTTGCACGGCGGGTGAATCGCACGGCGCGGCACTGGTCGCCATTGTTGAAGGCTGTCCGGCAGGATTGAGCTTATCCACAGCGGATATTCAGCCGGATTTAGATCGGCGAAAACCGGGACAAAGCAAATACACCACGCAACGCCGCGAGGCCGACAAAGTGGAGATTCTTTCCGGTGTTTTCGAGGGTAAGACCACCGGTTGCCCGATTGGCCTGTTGATTCGCAATACCGATCAGCGCAGCAAGGATTATTCCGACATCAAGGACAAATTCCGTCCCGGTCACGCCGATATGACCTATTTCGAAAAATACGGCTTTCGCGATTATCGCGGCGGTGGACGCTCCTCGGCGCGCGAAACGGCAATGCGTGTGGCTGCCGGAGCGGTGGCCAGAAAGCTGCTTGCCGAATCGGGGGTATCCATTTGCGGCTGGGTCGATCAAATCGGCCCGATTAAGGCCGATGCGGCGCATTTCGATGCACAGGAAATTGCCAACAACCCGTTTTTCTGCCCGGACGCCGCTGCGGCTGCCAAAATGGCCGATTTTATGGACGATTTACGCCACCAGCACGATTCGATTGGCGCGGCGGTGGTGGTTGAGGCGCACGGCATGATTCCCGGCCTCGGCGAACCGGTTTTCGATAAATTGGATGCCGATATTGGCAAGGCGATGCTGAGCATTCCGGCGGTGAAGGGTATCGAAATCGGTGATGGTTTTGCCTGTATTGAGGCGCAGGGTTCCGAATTCGGCGATGCGATGCGCAAGGAAGG
>JAJRWP010000097.1 GCA_021545645.1 Zetaproteobacteria bacterium
GGCAAATCATTCGCGAGGCCATGCACAACGGCGTCACCTATCTGCGCGACTGCGGTCTTGATGATGAAGACACCCTGAATGCTATCGAACAATCCCAAGAACGTATGGATGGCTCCGGCCCACTCGGTCTGAAAGGCCCGGAAATTACCTATCTGGCACGCATTGTCGGCATCTTATCTTTTTTTGAGGCAATGATTCACTATCGCCCCTACCGCCAACGCATGCTGCCGCGCGATGCCATCCGCGAAATCATCATCCATCACAAAGCATCTTTTGATACCGTCATTCTCAAAGCGCTGATTGATGCCGTCTCGCTCTACCCCATCGGTACTTATGTGCAGCTTAATTCAGGCGACATCGGGCAAGTGATCCATGTTCATCCCCGTCTGCCACTACGACCGACCATCATGCTGCGCATGGACCGGCATCAACACCCCATCGCGCCGCGCGAAATCGACCTGCAAGTGCAAACCACCCTGCAAGTGGAAAAATGCATGTACCCCGAAGATCTTGAACACACGCACTGATTCCATTTCCGAAAGTATGTGCATTCGATGCCACGCATGCATATCGGAAGCGAAATGTCTCTAAAACTACCGGGGAAAAGCTGGTTCGGTACCGGCAACAACGAAGCCGCCATGATCCGCACACAAAATCAACAGGTTATGGTGCGTATTGTGCTGGCCTTGCTTGGTGCAAGCTATCTTGCCGCGCATGCACCGCATATCATACCGCATTTTCAATTCGTGGCCGTCTCGCTCACACTGTACATCGTATTCAATTTACTCTGTCTGCCATGGATTAAGAAAAAACCGGCGCATACCCTTCGCCTGCTGCTCGCCCCCATATTCGACGTATACCTCTCGGCCATGGCCATGTGGCTGGATGGCGGTATCGTTAGTCCTTATTATATCATTTTCTTGATTATCATCGTCGGCAACGGCGTCCGTTTCGGCAATATCATGCTGCTCTATTCGCAAACCCTCAGCCTGCTGGCCTTGGCCGGTGTCGGCATGGTTACCGTTTATAGTCTTCAGCAACCCATCGACTGGCTGTATCTGCTGGCGCAGGTCATGGGCGTCATTCTTGTCCCGGGTTATGCCTATTTGCTTGGAAAAAAATTGGAAAAAGCGCGGCACATCAGGTATCGCGCCGAGCAGGAAACCGTTGGCCTGCTCGATGCAAGTCCAATACCGGCATGCACCTTCGAAGCAGGCGATAACGATAAACTGTATGTCCGTTATGCCAATCCGGCGATGTCCAAATTGTTCGACAAAGCGGATGAGGATATTGAGGGCGGGCAGGTCGAACAACTCGCCATTGCCGAAGATAGTGCCATTATCCGTGACGGCTGCCGGAAGGTTCTGCAATGCGCGAATCACAATACAGCCCACCGCTTCGATATCCGTTATCGCGCGCATGATGGGCAATTGCACAGCCTGATGTGTCAAGCCAACGCCATTCGCTGGCGCGGTCGCCTGCTTGGCTTATGCCTGATCACTGATGTGACCGAAAACGAACGCCTGCACGAACAACTGGAACGCGCGCACCGTCAGGATTACATGAATTCGCTGCTCGCCGGACTCACGCACGACTTCCGTAATGTTTTGACCAACATCATCGGTAATGCCGAAGTGATGCAAATGGATGCAAAAGACAAGGCACTGGCCGATAAGCTTGGCCTGATTATTCAGGCCGGTGAACGCAGTTCGGAAATGATTACCCATCTGATGCACATGGCGCGTAAGAAAAAAACCGCACGCAAACTTATTCAACTGCAAGACACCTTGCATGCAACCATCAATCTCGCACGCCTCAAGCTGCCGGAAAATATTAGTTTGGAATGCACCATTGATGACAACATTCCACCGATTCTCGGCCTTTCGGCGCAAATTGATCAGGTCATGCTCAATCTTGTCGAAAATGCAGCGCAAGCCATTAGCGGCAGTGGAAAGATAAAAATCACCATCGCACAAGATATGCAGCACAGCTTAGCCGAAGCTTCTCTACCGGCTATTCGAATCACCCTTGAAGATAATGGCTGTGGCATCAAACAAGAGGATATGCAACACATTTTCGATTCCTTCTGGACAACCCGCGAAAAGAATGGCGGCTCCGGCCTCGGCCTCACCATGGTTAAGCGTATTGTCGGATGGCACCACGGCGAAATTAATATCGAATCGACTGCGGGCAAGGGAACTTCGGTTTGTATTGTGCTACCGCCAGCCTCGAACGCCGATAAAACGGGTAAAAAAACAACACCGAAGGCTGAACCGGCAACGCCACCCGCTTCTCAAACCGCCATCCAAGCATGGCGGGTATTGCTGGTCGATGACGAACCCGATGTGCTGCGTGTTCACCAATTGATGCTCGAACACATCGGACTTTCCGTCATCTGCGCAAACGACGGCCACACAGCATTACAAATACTCGACCAGCAAAGCGAAGAAATCGATCTGGTAATGACCGACTTCCACATGCCGCAAATGGACGGATTGGAAATGACCCGGCGTATTCGCAAAACAAGACCGCAATTGCCTGTGCTGATGGTCACCGCATTCAGCGAAGACGAGCGCCTGCGCGATGCCTCAATAACGGACTTCAGCATTCTGGAAAAACCGGTCAATACCGAACGCATGACCGCGCACATCACCACCATTCAACAAGCCACCAAACAATAACCCCGATCAAAAAAGCTTTTGTTATGCCTCGCGATTCAGCGGAAACAACAAACGAACCCGACAACCTTTTGCCGCTGCACTGTCGATACGAATCGCCCCCCGATGCGAACGCATAATACCCAGCACCGCACTCATGCCGAGTCCCCTGCCGGTAAACCGGGTCGTAAAAAACGGCTCGCAAACATGCTGGCGCACCTCATCCGTCATACCCTCACCGTCGTCGGCCACCTCCAGCCAAACAAAATCTCCCGCGCCGCCCTTTTCCAGCAGCAGCATATCTTCAATATCGTTTTCGCCGACAGATTGTGTGCCGCCCGCCAAGCGGATGTGCCCGCCTCGATCACCAATCGCCTCAATTGCATTATTCATCAAATTCAACAAGGCCTGCTCGACCAGCAATGCATCCGCCATTACCTCCGGCAAAGCGGCGGCCTGCACTTCCGGATGCAATGTGATATGCGCAGGAACCAGAGCCTCAATCGCCGGCATAGCATCTTCGACAACGGATGAAAAATCGACAACCTGCATCTGACGGCTGCCAGAACCTGCATAGGTCAACATTTGTGTACACAACTGCACAGCCCTTTCGCAACTCGTTTTAATTCCCGCCAAATGCTGCCCCGTATCCGCCGATAAAGCCTTATCGATACCAATCATTTCGGCATTACCCTGAATGACTGCCAGAATATTCTTGAAATCATGCGCCACCCCGCCAGCCAACACAGCAAGCGATTCCTGACGCTGCAAATGTTGCATACGCTGCTGTAAATGCTGCTTTTCCGCCTCAATGCGACGGCGCTCGCTAATATCGCGAATAACGGCGACAAAACCACCCCGCCGCCCGATACGCAAATCGCTTGCCTCAATCTCAATCGGCACCAGCGAACCATCGCGCCGCTTGCCCTCCAATTCGCGGAAACGTCCCATCACCTTGGGTTTTCGGGTTTTTAAGTATTTCTGAATGTACTCATCATGCCGACTGGCATGCGGTTCGGGCATCAGCATCGAAACATTGCGACCAACAATATCTTCCCTGCGCCAGCCGAACATGCGTTCCGCAGCCGGATTGAAACGCTCGATCACACCCTTATTATCGCTGGTCACCAAGGCATCGGGCATATGCTGCTCGACGGCATGCAGCATCTCGGCCACCATTTCCGCTTCCTGCCCTTGCCTGCGCAACGGCCTGAAAATAATCAGGTATAAAGGTCCGGAAACCAGCACAATCAACAAAATAGAATCAAGCAGCACATCGCTAAAAGCCGCATCTTTACCGAGGAAAAAGAAAATAAGCATAATCAGCAGCTCGGAGAAAAAAATAACCCCCATCACCGAAGCAAACAATGCGCGCAAAGAAGACTGCAAAAATGGCTTAGCCATAGGCCAAGCATAGCACAAAACAATCGCGATGATTATCCTATAAACAGCCTAACGTTAAGGCTGCTAAATCACCCGTTCGTTACCGCCGTCAACGGGAAGTTGCGCACCGGTGGTGCAGGCAAACAACGGCCCGGCCATCGCCGCCGCCAACTCAGCAACCTGCCGCGAGGTAACTTCCACGCCGAGCAGATTGTTGGTTTTGTATGCCTCGACATTCAGGCCGTAATGCGCAGCACGCGCTGCCAGCACATCGTCTGTCCAAATCGCCGTATCGAACACTGCATTTGGGTGCAGCATATTGATTCGAATGCCCTGCTCGGCCATTTCCAGCGCTGCCACGCGTCCGAGTTGGGTCAACCCGGCCTTGGCCACCGAATACGCCGCCGCACCCGGGCCGGGAGCCGGTACGTTTTTGGATGCAACAAGCACCACCGCCGGATCAATGCCCAAAGCCAAATACGGCTGGCAAAAAGCCAGTAAACGCTGATGGCTGGTCAGATTCAGAGCCATACTCTGCTGCCAGCTTTGCGCATCCATATCTGCGATTTTTCGGCTGGGCGGGAAAATGCCAGCGTTGGAAATCAGTATATCCAAACCACCGAAACGGCCTATTGCCGCCTCGACAGCCGCTTTCAATGCCACATCGTCGGTCACATCGCAAACCAAGCCCAACACCTGTGCTGCATCAAACATCTCCGCCACTGCCGGATTCATATCCAAGGCCACAACCGCCGCCCCCTGCGCTTGCAACGCATCCACACATGCTTTGCCGATACCGCTCGCCGCACCGGTCACCAGCGCCACCTTGCCTTGATGCAGCGGCGCATCGCCACCCTTGCCCAATTTGGCCTGTTCCAATTCCCAGTATTCGACAGCGAACAAATCCGATTCGCATACCGGCGTCCAACCGCCCATTGCTTCAGCATGCAATACCGCAGGCCGCGTATGCGCGGTAATATCGGCAACAATGCCAGCCTCTTGCACACTACGACCGAAACTGACGCACCCGTATCCCGGCCATACCGCCCAGCGCGGTGACGCATCCAGACAAGTCAACGACGCATCGGCATGACGGTTGAAATATGCGCGGTATTGTTCGGAAAATCGTTCTACCGATGCCCTCACATCCTCGCCGACAAGCAATGGCCAAGGCTTGGTACGAATGACATGATCGGGTGTCAGCGTGCCGCGCTGGATAGCTTCGACTGCCTCTGAATCAGCGGCAAAAGAAACAGCTTCTGCACTGCCATTTAGCATCGCCAAAACTGGCGCTCCGCGCAAACTGCTCGCAGCCTTACGCAACCGGGCGAGGTGTAACAAGAAATTTTCACCACTTTTCGCGGCCATGGGGCTTTCATAAACAGCATGCGTAGATAAATATTTTTCCGCTGCAGATACCAAACGAATCATGGTTTCATAGCTTTCGCGCCCATCGTCGGCAAAAGAAAACACCCCGTGATGCATCAACACCATGCCGTCCAGCGCCTGCCAATCCACATCGCGAGTCATCGCACGCACCGTTTGCGACAAATCGAAACCGGGCATCACGTAAGGAATAATAAGCACCCGTTCGCCGTATAACTCGCGCAAACGCGCCTCGCCGTCCGGCGTGTTGGATATGCTCACCACCGCATCGGCATGCGTGTGATCGACAAAGGCAAACGGAATCAGCGCATGCAGAATCGCTTCCACCGAAGGATTCGGCGCGCTCGGATCAAGCATAGCCATGCGTTGCGCACGCACCATATCGGTATCGCTGAGCACATCCTTTTCAGCCAATTTGAGCAAGGCATCCATGCGTACCGGGGCAAATCCGGCGGCCTCAATCGTCGCCAAATCCCAACCGCTGCCTTTAACATACAAGGTATCCAGCGAATCGCCGAACACATCCGTGGCTGTTGCTTTAACCGAGGTATTGCCGCCGCCATGCAGCACCAGCGATGCTTCGCGACCCAACAAACGGGAGGTATAAACCCGCAAACTGAGCGGATCGGCACAATCCGCCGCCTGTGCATCATTCCACTGACTTTTCATCTGCATCCCCTGCTTCTGAAGCTTCCATCTCCGGCAGCAGACCGGCAACAAAATCATCCGCATCAAACGGCATCATATCCTGCAAGCTTTCACCGACACCAACATAACGTACCGGCAGCGAAAAACGCTGCACCAATTGCAACACAATGCCGCCTTTGCCCGTACCGTCGAGCTTGGTAACGATTAGACCGCTGGTACCTGCCACCTCGCGGAATTTTTCCACCTGCGCGATGGCATTCTGCCCAGTTCCAGCATCGACCACCTGCCAGACTTCGTGCGGCGCACCGTCCAGAGCTTTACCAATCACCCGCCGCACTTTGGCCAATTCATCCATCAAGCCTTTATCGGTCTGTACACGCCCGGCGGTATCGATAATCACCACATCGTAATTGCGCGCCACACCGCGCTGCACCGCATCGAAAGCCACCGCCGCCGGATCCGCACCATGCGCCTGACGCACCAAATCGGCCCCGGCGCGATCCACCCAAACGGCCAATTGATCGATTGCTGCGGCACGAAACGTATCGCAAGCACCGACGACAACCGTTTTCCCTTCGTTGCGGAACATCGTCGCCAATTTACCGATGGTGGTGGTTTTTCCCGTTCCGTTGACACCGACAACAAGCAGCACAAACGGCCCTTCTTTTGCCTGATTCACCGCCGGTACAGCGGCAAACATGGCCAGCATCGCGGATTTTAGACCCAGCAATGGCTCGCGGCTCTTTTTGGCCTTGCCGACCAAATCCAGCGCCGTTTCAGCACCGCAATCGGCCAAAATCAACGCATCCTCGACATCCGCCCACTCGCTTTCGCTCAGGGAGGCAACATTTTTACCGGGCAACAATTGCGCCAAGCTTTCACGGCTGCGCGACAAACCTTTTTTCAGACGACCAAAGAACGAACCCACAAATGAACTCCTATAAATGAAAACCACGCGAATGCTGGTGGCATCTGCGGTACAGGTCAAACCCGCCTACAACAAGCGCAAACGCTGGATAAGCAGCCTGACTGCCTTTGCATATGCGCTATCGCTTGCTTGCGCTTCATGCTGCACTTTTTCCCGCGTTTTATCCGCCGCATCATTTCTCTGCAAATCAGCAAGCGCCGCCCCTTTATCCATTGCAGCATGCCTGTTCATAAGGCGAACAAGCACACGCTTATTCTCCGCAGCCAGTTTGTCGTGCCACATAAAATCCGCTTTCGAGACAGCTTTTTCATCCAATACCGAGAAAAGTGCATCGCCCAAATCATGCAATTGCTTCATCATCGGATGAACCTTGCCGCCATGATGCATCGCATTCATCTCCGGGCCGGACATCGCCCGACGCAACACCCGCAACGCAGATGCCGAATCGCCGTTTACCGTCATTTGCACCGCATTCACAATCATGATTTGCAACTTCAACATCTGCGCATCCGCTGCATTTTTATCCGCCGACGGCTTCTCACCACCGCTGCAAGCCGCCAATAACAGGCACAAACCAAGAAAAAACCCTGTTTTGCCTATCCAACCGCCAATCAATTTTAGTTTCATTATGGTTCCTCTCCATTTTTCTGATAATACTCAAGCATCTGCCGCAACATGCGCACCGATGCCGCACTGTTCCAATCCCGTTCGCCGATCATGCGCCCGATAAAACGCCCGTCCGGCGCAATCAAATAGCTGGTCGGCAGCGCCCGCACCTCGTAGCGGTTGCGCACATTGCCCTGTGCATCGAGCAGGGTACGAAAATTCGGGCTAACCTCATCCATAAACGATTGCACCGTCTGTTTATCGCCACGATTCACGTTGATGCAGATAATACGCAGCGCCGTGCCCGCCAATTGCCGTTCTAAATCATGCAACAGCGGCATTTCATGCCGGCACGGCACGCACCACGTTGCCCAAAAATGCAACAACACCAACTGCCCGCGCAAATCCGCCAACGACACCTGCTTGCCGTTAAGACCTGCCAATGCAAAATCAGGTGCGGATTTGCGCACCTGAGGCTGCTGCACGCCGAACGATGCCATCGCCTGCGGTAGCGATGCAGCATGGACGAAGTCCGGGCCGAAAACGGCCCAGACCAGTATCGCCACTGCAAATAAGCGCTGCAATGTCATGCACAACTTGCAGATTTTCACCTTATTTATTCGCATATTGCTTCAGATAGGCGGAAATACGCTGCCATTCTTCTTTCGGCATCGACATATGCTTCTCGTCCATTCGCATTTTCATTAGCCCCAGCATATGCCGCCAATGCATCCAGTCCAGACGTTTGGGATGCGGCAGCGCATGGCAAGTGCTGCAGCGTTGCGCAAACAACTTCCCAGCCGCCGAATCGGCAGCAGGAATAGCCATCGCCCATGCAGGCGACACCGACATGTTCAAAAGCACAATAAACAATATTTTCTTCATGATTTTCTCCTAAAATCCAAGTTCACTGGGGGCATCGGGACGGTTAATCGAGCGAATGCTCTTGCGGGTCGGAATCTCCACATACCAAGTCAGCATCACCCCGAACTGGTCCTTCAATTGCACCCCGTTCAAGCGCTGATACACGGGAAGTTTTACCGTCAGATCGACAATATGCAGCGGTGCAGGCTGCCATTGCACACCCAGCGTCAGCGAGGTTTTGACACCGCCGTAATTGGCTCCGTCCCACAATGGCGTCATCAACGGCGAAGCCGCGTTTCCGTGTACAGCATGACCGGAAAAACCGCTGACCTCTTCATCCGCCTGACCGCGAATACGCCCTTTCCACTCAAAATTCACCTGCGCCTGCCACAAAAAATTGTAGCTCATCTGATTCATCACATAGGCATCCAATTTAAAGCTATCGCCCAAACGATAATTGCGGCTGTTATCGTACCAACGCCCCATGTACACCCCGTCCAAGCCCCACCACCAAGGCGAACTGGAACCCTGATAAAGCAGGCCCAACATCGGATCGACGGTTCCCGAACCAAGCTGCATACCATAGGGCAGCAATTCCGTCTGGCGCACAGCCAACGGATGCGTGCTGTTGCGTTTGTTGATTGAGCCACTGGGCAGGTTTGCGCCGCCAAGCAGCGAAATCTGACTGCTCGGAACAAGCGGATCATCGGCATACAAACGGTATTTCGCCATCAGCATGGTGTCGGCAAAGCCGCTTGATTTCATGATATAACTCGATTGACCGGTCAGCCCCGTCATCACCGAATTAAATGCCATGCCCATGCGATTATCCTGATACATTGGCATAATACCAACGAAAAAATCATCACTGAACGAATAGCCCATGGCCAGATTGAGCATGCTCATGTTCATATATTCCTGCACCGCCATGAATTTTCCGGCAGCAGGGTTGCCAAGCAGTGTATTGCCATCGACATTCGATGCTGCGCTACGCAGACCGTTCATACGCATAAATACCGGCTGAATTTTAAAGCGGAATTCGTAATTCTCCGGCACGCCGCCGCCGGGAATATTCATCGGCATATTGCCGCCGCATTTAGCGCAGCACATGCCGACATAAGCATGCGCCTGTGATGGCGTCATAAGCAGCAACAATGCCGCCGCCATCCATACGGATATGGTTTTTTTGTTCATATTCTTCCTCCAGAAATCTTGATTCCCACATGCAAGCCGTGCATGCGCAGCGTTACCGGCGCAAAAAACCGGAACGTCAGCTTAAAAACGAGGGAAAATCAGATATATCTGGGAGGAGGAAGCGGGAAAGACAATAAACGCGGCTCAAAAACAACTTGCGCCGTCGCAGGCACATCGGCCACCAACACAACAGCACGGACTGCAGAAAGCGATGCCGCATGCGGTGCCAGCAAATGCGGCAATGAATCCAGATTGCTATGCAATCGGCAACCGCATTCGATGAAACAATCGGCAGCTTGATTCATGCCCAAAGCAGACATCCGGCCACGAGCATCGCTTTGCTCATCATCCATCGCCTGCATACCCGGCATAAAACACACTTCGGCAGAAACCAACGGCACGCTGCTCACCGTAAGCAACGCGAAAATCGTGGTCAGAGCCAGCCATTTGCGCATCATAAAATGAGTTTACCACGCACTGCATTAATCTGCAACCCGTACACACAAGCGCATTCATTGCACTTGCCCTTGCATCGGATATTGCCATCATAAGCCACTGTAGATAAAACATGCATCCGGCAAAGGAGCCTTTATGAACCCCCTTATGAAACGATTTACCCTATTTACCAGTCTGGCCGCCGTTATCGGCATATTCGCCATGCTCGGCACATCCGTCACAGCGATTGCCGGCGCACCGCTCAACATGGACAACATTGAGAAAACCATCAGCAAAAACCTACTGCGTCTGTCACCGCAACTGGAAGTAAAATCAGTTCGCGCCCTTGCTGCCATTCCCGGCCTTTACGAAGTACATATCCGCGACACCGTATTTTACACCGATGCCGAAGGACGTTATCTGATTTCCGGTCACATCATCGAAACCGCCACAAAAAAAGATTTAACCCAGGCCAGCATCGAAAATTTAAACCGTGTGGACTGGAGCAGCCTGCCGCTTAAAGATGCCGTCGTTTCCGGCGATCCAAAGGGCACACCGGTGGCTGTTTTCACCGATCCTGATTGCCCTTACTGCCGCCAACTGGAGCAGGAACTGCCCAAGGTCAAAGGCATCAAGTTCTATACCTTCCTGTTTCCGCTGGTCAGCATTCATAAGGATGCGCGCGCCAAAGCCATCGCCATCTGGTGCGCCAAGAATCAACACAAAGCCCTGCAGCAAGTGATGCTGCACGACAAGCAGGCCGGCGATATCAAATCAACGGTTTGCAACAACCCGATTGACGACAATCTCAAACTGGCCGAAAGCCTCGGCATCAACGGCACACCGACGCTCATCGCCAAAGACGGACGCAAACACGCCGGCGGTTTCACTGCCGAGCAACTGATGCAATGGGCCAAGAAATCGAAGTAACAAAGGAAACAACATGCGTACAGACAGACATGTAGACCAACTGCGACCCGTTGATATTGATACCGGCTTTAATCGCCATGCCGAAGGCTCGGCACTCATTTCCTTCGGCCATACGCGGGTCAACTGCACCGCCTCGGTGGAAGAAAAAGTTCCGCCTTTTTTGCGCAACAAGGGCAAAGGCTGGGTCACCGCCGAATACGGCATGCTACCGCGTGCAACAAATACCCGTGGCGGCCGCGAAGCCGCACGTGGCAAACAAGGCGGACGCACCGTCGAAATCCAACGCTTGATTGGTCGTTCGCTGCGCGCCGTGGTCGATTTGGAAAAGCTCGGCGAACGGCAAATCGTGCTGGATTGCGATGTGTTGCAAGCCGACGGTGGCACACGCACTGCTGCTATTACCGGCTCATGGGTGGCCTTGCGCATCGCAGTCAACAAACTGCTGGCCGAAGGCCTGATTGAAGAAGACCCGCTGTTCGCACAGGTGGCGGCAATCAGTTGCGGCGTTGTCGAAGGTGAAGCCCTGCTTGATCTCGAATACAGCGAGGATTCCAACGCCCAGATGGATGCCAATTTCGTCATGACGCCCGAAGGCGGCATTATTGAAATCCAGGCCACCGCCGAGGATAAACCGATGCACTGGGATGAGGTGCTGGCACTAAAAGCACTGGCCGAAAAGGGCGTCGGCGATTTGGCTAAACTGCAACTGGCGGCGGTAGCGCAATCTTGAAGCTGGTCATCGCCAGCAACAACGCTAAAAAGCGCAAGGAAATCGATCACATTCTCGGCAATTTGGGGTTCGACATCGTTGCCGCAGAATACACAGTATTTGTCGATGTCGAGGAAGACGGGGCAACTTTTGCTGAAAATGCGCAAAAAAAAGCCACAGCCTTCGCCGCTGCCAATCATTGCGCTGCGTTAGGCGACGATTCCGGTCTGTGCGTCGATGCGCTGGACGATGCGCCGGGCGTACATTCGTCGCGTTTTGCCGGAGAAGACGCCAGCGATGCGGATAATAACGAAAAACTAATGGCCGAACTTCACAGCATGGATAACAGAAAGGCGCATTTCACCTGTACAATCCACCTGCAATTCCCCGATGGCCGTTCTCTATGCGCCGAAGGACGTGTGGATGGCGAAATCCGCAAAACACCAAGCGGACAGACCGGTTTCGGCTACGATCCGCTATTTTTCTGCCCGGAACTGGGCAAGGTGTTCGCCGAAGCCACAGCCGACGAGAAAGCCTCCGTTTCGCATCGTGGCCGCGCCCTGCGCGCACTCGCCGAACAACTGCAATCGTTTGTCTGAACAATCCGTGTCTAAAGAATTCGACATCAACTGCCGGGCATGCCCGCGATTGGCAACATTCCTCGATTCGGTGCGCATGGAGCACCCCGATTACCATGCCGCGCCCGTTCCCGCCTTCGGCGATGAACAACCGCATCTGCTGATTGTCGGCCTAGCACCCGGTATGCACGGGGCAAATCGCAGTGGCCGCCCGTTCACCGGCGATTTTGCCGGGATTTTACTGTATCAAACGCTGTTCGACCTTGGCCTGAGTAATCAGCCGACATCCGATTCGGCAGATGATGCCCTGAAATTAAACGGCGTGCGCATCAGCAATGCCGTCAAATGCCTGCCGCCGCAAAACAAACCGGAAACATCCGAAATCAAACAATGTAATAGCTTCCTGAAACACGAAATCGCCGCTCTGCCAAGCGATTGCAAGCTGCTCGCCCTCGGAAAAATCGCCCACGATGCGGTGCTGCGCGCCTACGATTTAAAACTCTCCGCCCTAAAATTCGCCCACGCCGCCAAACACCGGCTTCCCGATGGCCGCACGCTATTCGATTCCTACCACTGCTCGCGCTACAACCAAAACACCCGTCGTCTAACAGGCGCAATGTTTTACTCAATTTTAGAACGATCTGGAAAACTATAAATAACAAAGGCCGCCTCCGAAGAGACGGCCTTTGTTCTGCATCAGACCCGTTTTA